>JBKPDN010000074.1:0-4463 GCA_046727875.1 Actinomycetota bacterium
TGCGCGACGTGGAGGCCGGGTACGGGCCCTTCCGCGCCCTGTTCGGCGTGTCGCTCGCGGTGCGCGAAGGCTCGGTGCTGGCGTTGCTCGGATCCAACGGGGCCGGCAAGACCACGGTGGCGCGTGTCTGCTCGGGCCTCATCAAGCCAACGGCGGGGAAGTTCTTCTTCAACGGGGAGGACGTGACGAAGGAGCGCGCGTACCGCCTCGCCCGGAAGGGCATCGCGCAGGCGCCCGAGGGCCGATCGGTGTTCGCCTCGCTCACCGTCGAGGAGAACCTGCTGCTCAGCTTGCGGCGCGGGTTGGGCCGGTCGCGCGCCGCCGGCGGTCTCGCCCGCGCGTACGAGATGTTCCCCCCGCTGAGCCAGCGTCGCCGCCAGCTCGCGGGCACCCTCTCGGGCGGCGAGCAGCGGATGCTGGCGCTCGGTCGCGTGCTCGCGGACCCGCCCCGACTGCTCGTCTGCGACGAGCTGTCGCTGGGCCTGGCGCCGATCGTGGTGGACGAGGTCTACAAGACGCTCGCGACGATCCGCGAGGCCGGGACCACACTCCTGATCGTCGAGCAGCATGTCGGGCACGCGCTCGGCATCGCCGACGACGTCGCCGTACTCGTCAAGGGAAAAGTCACGTACGGCGGGGCCGTCGCGGACATGGGCGACCTCAGCGAGTGGCTCCTGCCGTCGGGGGAGTCGGTCGGCTCGCCCTCGCCGAACGGTCAGTAGCGGCTCGCGCTACCGCCGAAGAGGCCGGCGTGGGTGACGGTCGCCAGCGTGTCGAGCATCTCCTCGCGGCTCACCTCGATCTGGCGAGAGATCACGTAGTAGTTGAAGCGCTCGATCATGGCGACGACGGCGAGCGCCGCGATCTGCGGGTTCACGTCGGGCGAGGACGAGCGGCGGATGCGCCCGGTGAGGACGCGCGAGAACTCCGTCAGGACGTCGGTTCCCAGTCGTCCGAACTCGCTCCCGCCGATCTCCGCCTCCGTCCAGGCGCGGATCACCGGGCCGTAGTGCTCGTACACGTCGACGAACTTGGCGAGCCAGGCCCGCAGCTCGGCGCGTCCCTCGGGTCCGGGGTCGATCGGCGGCAGGGAGTCGGCCAGCGTGATCATCTCGCCCGCGACCTCTTGGGCGAGGGCGCGGAACAGCTCCTCCTTGTTGGAGAAGTACAGGTAGAACGTGCCGTGGGAGGTCTTGGCCAGCTTGACGATGTCGTCGACACGCGCGGCGTGAAAGCCGCGCTGGGCGAAGATCTCGACGCCTGCATCGAGCAGCTTGCGCATCGTGCGCCGGCCCCGGGCCCGGAGCTCGCGACCTTGGGCCGGCGTCCCGAGCTGCATTCCCGCGGCGCGGCTCCGTCCGTCGCCGGTCGCGGACCTGCGCCCGGGAGTTGCTCGGGTCACGGGCGCCCGGCGGCTGCGTCGTGTGTTCTTGGGCCGCGGCATCGCCTCAGGCTAGGTGTCCGTGACACGCATGTCACCTTTCGCGATGCTGCCGGGTACGCTCCGGGGCCGTTGCGACAAGGAGGACAGAGCGGAGGCGGCGGCTTTGCCGACCGCCGCAGCAGGAGCCGGAGCTTGCGACGGCGACAAGGAGGACAGCGCGGAGGCGGCGGCTTTGCCGACCGCCGCAGCAGGAGCCGGAGCTTGCGACGGCGACAAGGAGGACAATGACCAGCGCGACCGTTCGCACGTTCGGCGACCTGTCGGTCGGCGACGAGGCACCGCCCCTTGTTGTGGAGGACCTCTCGCGTACGCATTTCGTGCGGTACGCGGGCGCCTCGGGCGACTTCAACCCGATGCACCACGACGACACCGTCGCAACCTCGGTGGGGAACCCGTCGGTGTTCGGCCACGGGATGCTGACCGCGGGCCTCATGGCGAAGCTGCTCAAGGACTGGTTCGGGCCCACGGCGTTGCGCCGCTACCAGGTGCGGTTCTCGAAGCAGGTCTGGCCGGGCGAGACGCTCACGTGCACGGCCAAGGTGACGGATCTTCGCGACGGTAAGGCCGGTGAGGGGCTGGTCGACGTCGAGTGCCAGGTCGCCAACCAGGATGGCGAGGTCAAGCTGACCGGTACCGCGACCGCGGCGATCCCGAGGCGAGGCTGATCGGCATGGGGCTGCTGGACGGGCGCGTCGCGGTCGTCACCGGATCCGGTCGCGGGATCGGCCGCGAGTTCGCGTTGTGCATGGCGCATGAAGGCGCCAGCGTGGTCGTGAACGACGTCGGCGTAAGCCTGGACGGGCGCGGCACCGACGAGGACCCCGCCGCGCAGGTCTGCAAGGAGATCGAAGCGCTCGGAGGGAGCGCCGCTCCGAGCTACGACTCCGTGTCCGACTTCGACGGCGCCGGGGCCATCATCCGGACGGCGGTCGACACGTTCGGCCAGCTCGACATCCTCGTCAACAACGCCGGGATCGTGCGCGATCGCACCCTCGTGAAGATGAACGAGGAAGACTTCGATTCCGTGATCGGCGTGCACCTGAAGGGATCGTTCAACTGCGGTCATCACGCCGCCGTCGTCATGAAGGAGGCCGGCTACGGGCGCATCATCAACATCACGTCGTCGGCGGGCCTGCGCGGCAACTTCGGGCAGACGAACTACGGCGCCGCGAAAGCCGGCCTCATGGGCATGACGTTCATCTGGGCGCTCGAGCTCGGGAAGTACGGCATCACGGTCAACGCCGTCGCGCCCGCCGGCGCCACGCGCATGACCGCAGGGCTGTTCGAGCGGACGGGCGAGGAGCCGCCCCCCGAGCAGAACCCGGCGCTCAACGCGCCGCTCGTCGCGTTCCTCGCGTCGGAGCGGGCGAGCCACGTCAACGGCCAGATCCTCGGCCGTACCGACTTCGCGTACACGATCTTCCAGCACCCGAAGCAGGTCGCGTGGATGTGGCGGGACGGGGGATGGGAGCCGGAGCAGGTGGCCGACCATTTCGACCAGGTCCTCGGCCAGCACCTCCAGCACGTCGGCATGGTCATGCCCCGCGGCATGGAGTACGGCGACCAGAAGTAGCGCGTGCCCATCCCGCTCGGCGTCGTCGACATCGTGTACGCCCCGCGGCCGGTGGGCGAGCGCGCCGCCCTCGCCGTTGCCGACGGCTTCGAGCACATCGACGTGCTCGTGGACGACGCCCCGGCGGGGCTCGCGCTGCCGGTGGGTTGCCCGACAGCATTCCCGAAGCCGCGTCCGGGTTGGTGCTCCACGCCGGCGCCGCGCGCAGGTCCCGGCGCGTGGGATCGGACCGTCGAGCTGTTCCGTGCCGCGCCCGGCGCGCTGCTCGAGCCGTGGGCCGGCGCCGTCGTGAGCTCGCTCGACGGGTGCCGGGCGATCATGGACGAGGTTCCCGGCCTGCGGCTTCTCGTCGATACCGGGCACGTGGCCGACTGGGGCGGCGACCCGGTCGAGCTGCTGCCGTACGCCGATCACGTCCAGCTGCGACAGGGCCGACCGGGTGCGACCCAGGTCCACGTCGACGATCCGGCTGGCGTCGTCGACTTCGCGGCGGTGGTCGGCCGTCTGCGCGAGCTCCACTACCGGGGCCGGCTCAGCGTCGAGTACTTCGACCTGCCCGAGCTGGGTTGGCCGCTCGCCGACCCGCGCCCGTGGGCGCTCGACCTCGCCGCCGCCGTACGCCCGCTGCTTGGCTGATCACCCGATGCGTATCTGAACCGGAATAGTTCCGGGTGAGGTACGCATCGTGGGTCAGGTCGGGCTCGGCCACGCGTGCATGGCGAGGCCGGGATGGGGGAGTCCCTCCCAGACGACGACCCGGCCCGGGATGGCGTCGGTCGCGAACAGCGTGCGGCCGTCGGCGCCGCCGAAGCAGCAGTTCGTGGTGACGCCGTCGCCGTCGAGAGCAAGGAAGTCGAGCTCCTTGCCCCCGGGGTCGACGACGCGCACGCCGTGTTCGACGGTGGCGGCGACGTAATAGTTGCCGTCGACGTCGAGGCAGAAACCGTCGCCGCCACCGCGACCGAGCTTCTCGACGATCCACTCGCGCTCGCCGCCGGGCAAGAGACGTTGAAGCCCGCGCCCCTCGATCACGACGAGCGTGCTGTCGAGGTCGAGGGCGATGCCGTTGCAGTACCTGAAGCCGTCGGCGACCGTCCGCACGTCCCCGTCGGGCGCGTACGCCATCACCCGGCCCATGGGATCGGGCGGCAGCGGGAAATGCGGCGGGTCGGTGAAGTACACGGTTCCGTCGGCCGCGACGACGAGGTCGTTCGGTGCCTGGAAGCCGTCGTCGGCCAGGTAGCGGACGTCTCCGTCGAAGACCGCGAGCTGCAGGCCTGGGGTGGCCGGGTTGTACGGATAGTCGACGTCCAGAGGCAGCTTCGAGAAGTCCATGCCACCGTTCTGGGTGACGAGGATGCTGCCGTCGGCTGCGAGCGCGGCGCCGTTGGCGCCTCCGCCCGTGTCCGCCAGCTGCTCGGCGCGGTTCTGCTCGGGCCACACGCG
>JBKPDN010000075.1:0-5479 GCA_046727875.1 Actinomycetota bacterium
AGCACCGATTACACCTCCGACGTACCCGCGAGAAGAGGCTCAAGTGTCGCGCCGCCGGGAGCCGATAATCGCGAGGAGGCGGCTCGTGCAGTTCGATTCGGCAATCCACAGCACTCGATCGGACGGTGGCGCGAGAGCAGAGCGGTGTGGGCTTCGGCTCGCCCTCCTGCTCGGGGTGGCCGCCACGACGTTGATGCTCGCGGCCTCGCCCGCGGTCGCTCGTGACCCGGGCGACGGCGGGGGCGAGCAGCGCGGCGCCGGCCACGGCGCCGGGGCGTCCGATGCGGCGAAGCCGTGCCGGGGCGGGCCTTGCCTGCCGCCAGCGCCCGCAGCGGCGGAACCGAGTCCGGCGCCGGTGCTCCCGGCGACCCCCGACCCGATCCTCCTCGTGGCGCCGGCGCTCGCTCCGTCGGCGATTGCGACCACCCCGGTCGCCGCCGTTCCCCCGGCTGAGCCCGTGCCGCCCGCCGGCGGCGAAGGTGGTGCCGACCTTCGAGCCGTGGACCCGGGGGCGAACGCGGAGCGTTCGTTCACCATCCTGATCGTGTTGGGGGCGGTCGCCCTCGTGTTCCTGGCTCTCCAGGGTCGGCTCGACCGCCGCGACCCAAAGCTCGGTGGGTCGCCCGACGTCCGCGACGACTCGATGCGATTCCGGTGAGCGTCGTCGGCGGGGGAGCGAACGTCCCGCTCACGCAGCGGTTGGTCGTGGTGCAGGTCCTGCGCATCTTCCTCGCCGCGGCCGTCGTCAGTGTCGGCGTTCTCGACGGCGACGAGCTCGAGCTGGCGCCCCTCGTCGCGGCCTATCTGGCGCTGACACTGGGCATCGAGCTTCTGAGGCGTCGGGCGCCGGGGTGGTTGCCGACGGCGTCGTCGTGGATGCTGCTGGTGGACGGCGTGTTCGTCGCCGTGGCCGTCGCGCTCACGGGCGGCGCCGAGAGCCGGATCATCCCCCTGGTCTTCTTCGACGTCACCGCGGTCACGCTGATCGTGTCGTACCGCACGGGGTTGAAAGTCGCGGTCTGGTATGCGCTGTTGCTGTTCCTCGGCCACGCGGCGGCCGCCGCCGACCTCCTCGGCAACCGCACGACCGGCAGCTATGCCGACGCCACCGTGATCGCCATCGGCCTACTGCTGTTCGCCGTGGGGGCCGCGGTGTGCTCCTCGGTGAACGAGCGGGCGCTGCGCCGGAGCCGGGCCGAGCTCCACGCACTGGTCGAGCTCGGCTTCGAGCTCGAGCGGGCTCGCCAGGCCGACGAGGTGTCGCTCGTGCTCGCCCATCAGGTGCACGTCCGGCTCGGGTTCTCGCGCGCGGTGGTCCTCCTCCGTCACCTGGATGGGCGGAAGAGTGCGACGGCCGCCGGCGGCGAGATCTGCCAGATCACGAGCCCGGTCGAGATCGGCGCGCTGCCGGAGCGGGTGTGGCAGGTCGAGGCGCCAACGCTGGTCCGCTCACTCGACGACGTCCCGGTGCTCGACGAGTTGTTGCCGCTCGCCCGCAACGTCGTGGTCGTGCCGCTGGTCGCGGACGGCGAGACCCTCGGCGTCGTGCTCGCCGAGTGGGGCGGGCGTCGGCCGGCCCAGATCCCCGGCGCCACGGTGGAGACGCTCGCCCAGTCGGCCAGCCAGGCCGCCGTCGCGCTCCGCAATGCCGCCCTGCTCACCGAGGTGGAGCATCTCGCGACCCGCGACGGGCTCACCGGGCTCGCCAACCGGCGTCTGTTCGAGGAGACGCTGCAACGCGAGGTCGCCCGCTCGCACCGGCGGCGGGCGCCGCTCGCGCTCGTCGTGATCGACGTCGACCACTTCAAGGATGTGAACGACACCGTGGGTCACCAGGCCGGCGACGCAGTGCTGCGAGAGATCGGCCGCACGATGGTCGCCAACACAAAGGCGAGCGACCTCGCTGCCCGCTACGGAGGCGACGAGTTCGTCGTGCTGCTGCCCGACTGCACCGGGCTCGACGCCCTCGTGGTCGCCGAGCGGCTCCGGGCGGCGGTCGCCCGCGACGTGACGGCCGTGCCGGTCACGGTCAGCGCCGGGGTGGGCGCGACGCCCGAGAACGCCGGCGACGGTGAGCGGCTGGTCGCCGCGGCCGACGCGGCCTTGTACGCCGCCAAGGGCGACGGACGGAACCGGTCGGTCCGCTCGGCCCGGGTCGCAGAGGCCGGCGAGGAGCCTGCGCACCCGTCGCTCAGGAGCCGTGGCTCCCCCGAGCATTCGCCGAGCGGCGGCTGACGACGGTTGCCTGACACCAGGCACGCGACGCGGCGCCCCTCACGGGGCGCCGCTGAACGAGGCGCCGAGGTGCCGGCGCCGTTCCTCCACTCGGGATCGCTCGGAAAGGGTTTTCCAGCAGGCGGCTGCTAGCCGAAGCCGCCCCGGTCCTGACCCGACGTGTGGAGCGAGTGGGCCACCAGCTCACCGCCGGGAAGCGGCTTCTCCACCTCACCGTGTTGCTGCATATCCCTGTGAAGGAGGCGCCGGTACCCCGGCACGAGCCGCGCACCGTCCCGACTCAGGGCGGAGAACAAAGAGCCGGGCGGCGCGCAGTGCCTCACGGGCGGTGACGATGACAGGTCTGCCGCCGCGAGGGCAGGGTCGAAAGTCCCGATTGCTCGCAAAGCACGGATGGCCTGCGATAACGGGGGATCACCGGTTGAGGACCCCGAGTCGCGTGAAGTCCACAAAAACGCCCATATAGGTTCTTTGTCCAGGCCGGCGTCCCCCCGACGTCTTCGTGGCCACCAACGCCGACCAAATCGGCGCGCGTTCGGGCACAGCCGCTCAAGAGCCGGACCGTGCGTGTCGAAACCTCAGGCAAGCAGGCGGGTGGGTCGTATCGCGAGCCTCGCCGAGGACCCACAGGGGGGACCATGGGCAGGATCTTTGGACACGGTGCTCGACGGCGTGCGCTCGTCGGCGCCATGGCGATCGCGGGTTTGGCGCTGGTCGCGTGCGAGCCGCTGAAGCCGCCGGCGCCGCCCGAGGCGGCTCCCGAGTTGCCGCAGCTCTGCGTGCCGAACGGCGGGGGCCCTCCGGAGGCGAGGTTGGCGCCCGCTCCCGCGCCCGGGGGCGATTGCACTCCGATCTGCCTGCCCGGCCAGGAACCGCCGCCGCCGCCGCCCGCCGACGCGCGGGCTGAGCCGGCCGCGCCCGCGTGCGTGCCGATCTGCATTCCCGGCCAGGAGCCTGCGCCGGCGCCGGCGCCGGAGGCGTCGAGAGCGGAGCCGCGCTGCGTGCCGATTTTCCCGTGCCTGCCTGATCAAGGCGGTGTCCGGATGACACCGCAAGCCGGCTGCACGAACTTCTGCGTTCCCGGCCAGGAGCCTCCGCCCGCTGCGGAGGTAGGGACGCAAGTGAAGCGAGGCTGCCTGCCTCTATGTCGACTCGGCGAACTTGTCCCAGGCGGCATCCCCGGCTTCGAGTGCCCACCGAGCGACGTCCGTCCGAGGTAGGGGACGCACGAAGCGCGCGCCGGTCAGCACACGAACGCTGACCGGCGCGCGATCCTCGTCGTTCCACGACCTGAGCGTGCCGCCGGTGACGGAGCCCGATCGGACGGCCGGTAGGCTCGATCGTCGTGGTTTCCGCGAATGGTGGCGGCTCGAGCGCTGTCGAGGTGGACGGCCTCGTCAAGCGCTTCGGCGACTTCACCGCCGTCGACGGCATCTCGTTCTCGGTCGATCCGGGGGAGTTGTTCGGGTTCCTCGGGCCCAACGGCGCCGGCAAGACCACCACGATCTCCGTGCTGTGCACGCTGCTGCATCCGACCGACGGCGTCGCCCGTGTCGCCGGCCACGACGTCCTCCGCGCCCGCAACGAGGTCCGCTCGAACATCGGGCTCGTCTTCCAGGAGGTGACCCTGGACGACTACCTCACCGGCGAGGAGAACCTTCGCTTCCACGCCGTCCTGTACGGGCTGCACGGCCCCGAGATCAAGCGGCGCATGGACCCGCTGCTGGACATGGTCGGGCTCACCGACTGGGCGAGCCAGCAGACCCGCTTCTACTCGGGCGGCATGAAGCGTCGTTTGGAGATCGTACGCGGCCTGCTGCACACGCCGCGCGTCCTGTTCCTCGACGAGCCGACGATCGGGCTCGATCCTCAGACCCGCGTCCACATCTGGGACTACGTCGACGAGCTGCGCGCCCGTGAGAGCACGACGATGTTCCTCACGACCCACTACATGGACGAGGCCGAGCGGTGTGACCGCATCGCCATCATCGACCGGGGACGGATCGTCGCCATCGACACGCCCGGCGCGCTCAAGGCGTCGGTCGGCGTCGACACGGTCACGATCGAGACGGCCGACGACGCCACCGCGCGCGACGAGATTGCTCGTGGCCTCGGTGTCGAGGGCGAGGTGCTCCAGGACGGCGGGGGGCTGCGCATGCGTGTGGCCGACGGCGAGGCGTTCGTGCCGCGCGTGTTCGAGCACCTGACCGTCGGGGTTCGCAACGTCAATGTGCGCCGGCCCAGCCTCGACGATGTGTTCATCCAGTACACGGGGCGTGAGATGCGCGACGCCGAAGCCGGCGGGGTCGATCAGCTCAAGGCCAACCCGATGGTGCGCGGGTTCCGGCGCGGCTGATGGCGACCACGGCCGAGCCGCTCCCGAGCGCGGGCGTCACCGACGTCGGGCAGACCGCGCCGCCCACGCCCGAAGGCGCGCTCATCAGGAACCTGCGCACCATCGGCATGGTGTGGAAGCGCGAGCTCATTCGCTTCCGCCGCACGCCCGCCCGGATCGTGTCGGGGCTCGCCCAGCCGATCCTGTTCCTGTTCGTGCTCGGGGCCGGGATCAAGCCGCTCGTCGGGCAGAACAGCGCCGGCGGCGTCGACTACCAGCAGTTCATCCTGCCCGGCGTCATGGCGATGTCGGTGTTGTTCAGCAGCCTCTTCTCGGCGATCTCGATCGTGTGGGACCGCGAGTTCGGGTTCCTGCGCGAGATGCTCGTCGCGCCGGTCAGCCGCGCCGGGCTCGTGCTCGGCAAGGCGGCCGGCTCCGGCACGGTTGCGGCCAGCCAGGGCCTGATCCTGCTGATCGCCGCGCCGATCGTCGGCGTCCATCTCGACGCGCTCCAGATCATCGAGGTCATCCCGCTGCTCATGTTGCTGGCGTTCGCCTTGACGGCGTTCGGCATCGTGATCGCGAGCCGCATGCAGCGCATGGAGAGCTTCCAGATGGTGATGGGGCTGGTCGTCAACCCGATGCTGTTCCTGTCCGGCGCGATCTTCCCGCTGACGGGGCTGGCCACCTGGCTCGCAGTCGTGACCCGACTCAATCCGGCCACGTACGGCATCGACCCGATCCGGCGCGTCATGCTGGGGAGCAGCGACGCCGCGCCGTTGACGATCAACGGTTGGGTGGTCCCGATCTGGACCGAAGTGCTCATAGTGCTCTCGCTGGGCATCGCGATGCTCGCTCTCGCGGTCCGGAGTTTCCAGAAGACGGAGTAGCCTTCGGGTTGCCCAACAC
>JBKPDN010000076.1:0-2930 GCA_046727875.1 Actinomycetota bacterium
AGCTTGCCCGGCCCGCCGGCGAGCGCGGCGACCTCGGCAGCCACTGCCGCGTCCGGCGCCGGCTTGAGGTGCGCAGGGTTCCCGTCGTGCCAGCCGCCGTAGTACCGCCAGATGTTGCGGACCACGAACTCGGGCTCGTCGTAGATCGGCCGCAGGTACGGCTTGTCGAGCAGCGACTGCGGTGCGCGCACCGTGTGGATGATCTCGTCGAGACGAGCGCCGGCGTTCATCATCCGGAGCGTGTCGTCGTGCAGGATCTCGAGCAGCTCGGCCGTGTTCTCGAGCGACTCGCGGACCCGGTCGATCCCCAGGATCGGGAGTCCGTGGCCGGGGAGCAGCGTCTCCGCGCCGAGGTCGGCCATCGTCCGCAAGGCGACCGCCCAGTCCTTCGCGTAACGCTGCACCTTCTGCGGGTTCCCGCAGTTCGGCGACGCCCAGATGAACAGATCGCCCGTGCAGAGGATCCGGGCGTCGGGGAGCCACACCCACGTGTGATCGTCGGTCTCGCCGCGCGCGTGCCGCAGCTCGAAGCGGACACCACCGACGTCGAGCGTGAGCGCGTCGCGGTAGGTCTCGTCGGGGTAGCGGTACTGCGTCGGCCATTCGAGGCGGTCGATGCCGAACTGCCGGCGGTTGATGTCGGTGTTGTAGCCCGCCGTCGCGATGTACCGGTCGAAGCGAGCGGGGACAGCCTCGTGCGCCACGACGCGCGGCGGGGGAGCGCCGCTGTCACGAGCGTCGACCTCGTATCGCTCGACGCCGAAGACGTGATCGATGTGCCCGTGCGTGAACACGGCGGTGTGCAGCGGGCTCCCGCGCCATTCGCGCAGCACGTCGTGTACGCGCCCGGCCAGGAACGGGCTGCTTGTGTCGACGAGCACCATTCCCTCGGCGGTCGAGAAGGCGGCGACGTTCGAGAACGCGGCCACGAACGCGTGGCCGCCGTCGAGATCGGCCAGCTCGCCGCCCATGCCGAACAGGTGGCGCTGGTCCATCTCGACGTCGCCGCGCCAGAGCCGGTCGGCGATGTCGAGGAGGTCCGTCGCCATGCCCGCAGTCTCCCAAGGGGCGGGCGCGAATGCTTGCCCCCCGGAATCGGAACATGTTTCACTTTGGCGGTGACGACGCCCGCCACCAGCGACGGCCCGGCCCCGGGCACGGCGCTGGCCCGGAGCCAGGCCGCCCGCCGCCGGCGGGTCCTCGACGCCGCCCTGCGCCTCGCCGAGCGGGGCGGCTTCGACGCCGTGCAGATGCGCGACGTGGCCACCGAGGCCAACGTCGCCCTGGGCACCGTCTACCGCTACTTCACCTCCAAGGAGCGGCTGCTCCTCGAGGCGATGGTGGAGGAGATCGAGGCCCTGGCCGGTCGGCTCGAGGCGCGCCCCCCGGTCGGTGCCACGCCGGCCGACCGCGTCGTCGAGGTGCTGTCCCGTGGGACGGCGTCGCTGCAGCGCCATCCCGAGGTGACGGCGGCGATGGTGCGGGCGTTCGGAGCCGCCGACGAGGCCGACGTCGTGCGACGCGTCGGCGAGATCATGACCGGCATCATCACAGGCGTGATGCACGACGGCCCCCCGAGCCCCCGCGACCTCGCGGTCGCCCGCACTCTGCAGCAGGTGTGGCTGTCGTCCCTGGTGGGTTGGGTGGGCGGTGTCGACGAGCCGCCACGCGTCACCGCCGATCTGCAGACCGCCACCCAGCTCCTGCTCGGCGACGCCTGATCGCCGTTGCCGCTCGGGGCGGCTACCGCGCGTACGAGGCAGTCGTCGGCGGCGCGGCGGTCGCCCCGGACGTGTTCGATTTCACGACCGCGTCCTGGTAGACGCTCGTGTTGCGCACGTCGGGCACGGCGTACACGGAGAGCTCTTGGGTGCCGAGGCGCTTGGCGTCCGTGAGGAGACGGGAAAGGTCGACGTCCTTCCACGTGACCTTGTTCGATGCGCCGCGCGTCAGCGTCACCTTCGTGACCGGCGGCGGCTCCGGTCGGGTGTCGGTCGCCGGGAGCGGTTCCTGGCAGATGTCGAACGACTTCAGACCGCCCCAGCGCTCGAACGCCTTCGGGATGAACACGCGAAGGGTGCCGGCCGTCCCCCGGGCGTACTGCTCGGGCGTGTAGTCACCCGTGGGTTCGATGTACACCGCAAGATGCGTGCCCGTCGCCGACGGCTTGGCGGTCTTGAGGTCGATGAGGGCACCGCGAGTAAGGCGGACGCCGAGGCGCTCGAGCTGCGGCGCGAACACGCGCTCGATCGCCTTCTTGTCGTCGGGCGGGAGGGCATGCGCGGTGGAATCACCGGAACCGGACGAGCAGGATGCCGCCGCCGCGACGATCACCGCGACAGCGGCGACGCCGAGGGACCGGCGCACACGCGGCCTGGCGTTCAATTCACGATCTCGACCGGTGTGCCGAGCGGCAACACCTTCGAGAGCGCCGTGATCTCGTCGTTGTCCATGCGGATGCAGCCGTGCGTCACGCTCTTGCCGAGCACGGACGCGTCGTTGTTGCCGTGGACACCGACTTCCGCGTCGCCGCCGTTGAACTCGGTGAGCACGTCGGAATGGGCGGAGAGCCCGTAGGCGTACGGCCCGTACACGGTGTTCGGGTCGGGGGCCTGGATCAGCACGCGCGTGTAGTACTTCCCGGGCGGGGTCGGCGTGGCGCGGGCGCCGGTCGCGACCGACCCTTCGTAGAGCACGTTCGTGCCCTGGAACACCATGATCTTGTGATCACCCAGGCTGACCTGCAGGTGGTACGGGTTCGGCGTCAGCTGCACTGCGCTCTGGCGGATCCAGCCCGTGCTCCCGTTGGGGCGCTCCGGCAGGAGCACGTGGAGCCAGCCATCGGGTCGCTGCTGCTCGACGAGGAACACCTGCGGGATCTTCTTGTCGGCCTCGTCGTTGAGCAACCAGGGGTGCGGCAGGGTCTTCGC
>JBKPDN010000077.1:0-5586 GCA_046727875.1 Actinomycetota bacterium
TAGTGGGCGACGAGCTCATTTTCCTCCTTCGCCGTCGCAAGCTTCGGCTCAGTTCCTTACGGCCGCGGTCGCAAGCTCCCGCTGTGCAACGGCAGTCGGCAAAGCCGCTGCCGTTGCGGGCGACGGTCGGCAGAGCCGCCGTCGCCGCCCTCTAGGCTCCGGCTCATGGCGATCACCGAGACCCGGCCCGAGCTCGCCGCCGTGACCGAGCTGCTCGAGCGCCGGCGTTCCGAGGGTTGGCACGACGGAGCGCAGTGCTATGTGTCCCGGAACGGCGAGGTCCTGCTCGACGCGGTGATCGGCGAGTCCCGTCCCGGGCGGACGCTCGAGCCCGACGACCTCATGCTCCTCTACTCGGCGGGCAAGCCGCTCACCGTGACCGCCGTGCTGCAGCTCTGGGAGCAGGGACAGCTCGGTCTCGACGACCTCGTGGGCGACTACGTCGACGGCTGGGGGAACGGCAAGGAACGCTGCACCATCCGCCACGTGCTGACGCACACGGGCGGGTTCCCGAACGCCGACTCGCAGCTGTTCGACGCCGACGTCCCGTACGCCGACGTCGTCGCCCACATCGCGGCGTCGCCGGGGCGCTGGGAGCCCGGCACCGACGCCGCGTACCATCCGTCGAGCGGCTGGAAGATTCTCGGCGCGATCGTCGAGCGTGTCGACGGCCGGCCAATCGACCGGTACCTGCGCGAGGAAGTGTTCGCGCGGCTCGGGGTCGAGAACATGCGCCTGGGAATCCCGTCGGACGAGCAAGCTGCGCTCGGCGAGCGGATCGCGCCGGTGTACTGGCGGGGCCACGTCATCCCGACTATCGACGCGGACGGCAGCTTGCAAATGGTCCCGTACAAGGTCGACCGCTACCACAACGAGCCGCACTTCGTCGCCAAGGTCGAGCCGGGCGGTGGCATGCGCGCGCCGGCACGGGAGCTCGCCCGGTTCTACGAGTCGCTCCTCGGATTCGGCCCACCGGTGCTCGAGCCCCGCACGGTCGAGGTGATGGGCGCCATCCACCGTTACGGCATCAAGGACCGGCTGTTCCGGCAGAACATCCCGTGGGGTCTGGGCGTCCAGGTCGCGTTTACCGGCGGAACGGGTCGTCGCGCGTTCGGGCACGGTGGCATGGCGTCCTCGCGTGCGCTCGCCGATCCCGAGTACGGCCTCGTGATGGCGGTCGTCAGCAACGGCCTCACCGGCTTCGTCGAAGCCGAGCAGCGGCTGTTCGAGGTCACCAACGCCGTGTACTCCGCGCTGGGCGAGGATGTCGCCCGGACGCGTCAGCGCGCGGTGCCCATCGAGGAGCTCTGGGGCCAGCGGCCCGGCCTCAGCACGTAGCTGTCTGCGTGAGCGCGACGAGCTCGGCGTGCACGCCGGGCGGGGCGGCAACGATGTCGCCGGACGTGAGCCACGCCCGGTCGTCGCCCGTCCAGTCGGTGACCAGTCCCCCGGCTTCGCGCACGAGCAGCGCGCCCGCCGCGACGTCCCACGTGCCGAGCGCCTGCTCGAAGTAGCCGTCGAACACCCCGGCCGCGGTCCACGCGAGGTCGAGGCTCGCAGCGCCGGCGCGGCGCAGATCTTCGAACCGCCGCAGTGCGGCTTCGAACACCGGGAGGTAGGCGTCGAGCCGGTCGGCCTTGGCGCGGAACGGGAACCCGGTGGCACAGATCGCACGCGCCGCGTCGCGTTCGCTCACGCTGATCGACTCACCGTGCAGAAGGCGCCGCTGCCCCGTCCCGCTGCGTACGTGACTCCGAGCAAGGGCGCGTGCACAACTCCGACGACGGGCACACCGCGGTCGACGAGCGCGACAGACACGCCGACCGCGGGGAAGCCGTGCAGGAAGTTGGCCGTCCCATCGAGGGGATCCACGAACCATCCGACATCGCCGCGCCCGCCGCCCCCCTCCTCGCCGAAGACCGGGAGGCCAGGAGCGTTGCGCTGGAGCGACTCGCGCACCGCCGCCTCGCTGCTCGTGTCGACGTCGCTGACCCAGTCGCCCGGCGCCTTCTCGCGGGCGTTCCCGGCCGAGCCGAAGTGCGCGGCGACGATCGCGCCGCCGGCGCGCGCCGCGGTGTCGGCGCTGCGCAGCAGCTCTACCAGGTCGAGGTCCGGCGTCATGACGGGAGCGCACCGCGAACGGCGTCGAGCAGTTCGGGGGTCGACGCGGCGATGAGCTGCCGCCGCTCACCCGGGTCGTCGACCACCAATTCCCCACCGTGAGCGTCGACGACCACCGCGCCCGCCTCGCGGCACACGAGAACACCCCCGAGGTAGTCCCAGGGCGCCACCCAGCTCGTGAGGTAGGCGTCGAGCGCGCCGGCGGCGACGTCGCACAGCTCGAGCGCGGCCGAGCCGAGGGCGCGGAACTGCGCCCACGGCAACAGCCGCCGCGGCGTCCCGGAGAACGACACGACGGCCGCTTCGATGCGCTCGACGGTCGACGCCGTGACGGGCTCCCCATCGCGCCACGCGCCCTTGCCGCGTATGGCGGTGTTCCGTACGCCCGTCGCCTGATTGGTGACGAGTGCGCACAGGGGCCCGTCAGCGTCGAGCGCGCACAGCGAGATCGCCCAGTATGGGATGTCCCGCGAGCAGTTCGTCGAACCGTCGACGGGGTCGAGGACGACCGTGATCGTCGCATCGTCCGGACCGCTGCGACCCGACTCCTCGCTGACGACCGCGGCGCCGGCTTCGTGCAGGATCGGGAGTACGGCGGCGTCGGCGACGAGGTCGACCGCGTACTGCCCCGGCCTGGCGGTCCGCTCGCGGCGCGCCGAGCCGCGCAACGGAGCGACCGACGCCTTCGCGGCGTCAGCGGCCGCGTCGAAGACGGCCAGCAGGTCGTCGGGAGTCATCTGAATCTCCTTGGTCGCCCTCGCAAGCTCGGGCTTCTGCGCACGCTACTGCCGGCCTTCGACACCGTGGCGCTCGAGGTCCTCGGGGGTGTCGAGATCCGCGAGCGCGTCGGCCGGCGCGACCGCGCGCCACTCGCTCTCCCCCAACTCGACCACGGGAACGGCCGCGAGCAGCGCGTGCAGAGCACGCTCGCCGCGCCCTACGAGGTCGGCGGCGACATCGAGCGCGGCAGGCGCGTACCGCGCGCAACACGACTGTCGCATGCCGTCGGCGATCGGCACCACGGTGTCGGGCGAGGAATGGCGGGCGAGCAACTCGACGAGAGGCACGCCGACGAACGGAAGGTCGACACCCAGCAGCATCACGGCGCTCTCGTGACCATCGGCGCGCAGGGCGGCGCTACCCGTCACGAGTGCAGCGAGTGGACCGGCGCGCGGCGCTTCGTCGGGAACGGCGCGCAACCGGCTGCGACCGGGACCGATCTCGAGGACGGGTTCACATACAGACGAGAGCACACGTGCCGCGCGGTCGGCGAGGCGCTCTCCGGCGACGACGAGGTCGGCCTTGTCACGGCCCATACGGCGGCTCGAGCCGCCGGTGAGGAGGAGTCCTGCAACCACGCGGCGACGGTATCGTCCAACGCGTGACGGAGGCGGAGATGCGCCAGCGGGTGGGAGGGGCGCGCGTCGGTCGGCTGGCCACGGTGCGCCCGGACGGCACTCCCCATCTCGTGCCGATCTGCTTCGCCCTGATCGAGGGCGAGCACGGTGACGTCATCGTGTCTCCGACGGACGAGAAGCCGAAGACGACGTACGAGCTGCGCAGACTGAAGAACATCGCGGAGCAGCCCGCCGTCAGCCTGATCGTCGACCACTACGAGGAAGAATGGACGCGGGTGTGGTGGGTGCGCGTCGACGGTCGCGGGCGGGTAGTCGACGACGGTGCCGAGCATGACGATGCCCTTGCGGCACTCCGGGCCAAGTACAGCCAGTACCAGTCGATCGGCATGCCCGGCGCCGTGCTCGCCATCGACGTCGACCGCTGGACCGGATGGGCGTACCTCGACGATTGAAGCTCAGCGCCCCAGGTCCTGCGCGAGCTCCACGAGATGCCCGTCGGGATCATGTAGGTACGCCGTGCGCTGGCCCCAGGCGCGATCCGTGGGCGGAACGGCGCCGGTTGCGCCGCCCGCGACGAGCTCGGCGTAGGCCGCGTCGCAGTCCTCGACCTTGAAGCCGAGCTCGAAGCCCGGCGCGTCGGGCGACGGGCGCTCGAGCTCGCGTCCGAGCGTCGCGGCCATCGCCGGTCGCTCGTAGAGGGCGACGCGGGTCACTCCCGTCGCCAGCTGCGCGAACGAGCCCGAGCGATGGCCGAGGGGCAGGCCGAGCAGTTCGCAGTAGAACCGAAGGGCGCGATCGAGATCTCCGACGACGAGCACGACGTAGTCCGGGGATCGGAAGCGGACCACGGACGGGGCTAGCTCGTGGCGCGCTCGGCGGACGCGTCGGGCTCGAGGTGGTACCCGGTCACTTTCCACGTGCCCTCGCGCTGCGCCAGCTGGACCTGGTTGCGGACGGCTGTTCCGTCACGCAGCAGGACGCGAGTACGCACGGCCGCGAGCTCCGATCCGACCAGCACCTCGTCCAGCTTCACCTCGCGAGCTAGCCCGGCGAGCGCGCGCTTGCCCGCGTAGGCCTCGCGCTTGTCGGCGATGAACTCGAGGCGCGACCGACCGTCGCGCAGCTCGGTGCCCGAGAGCGACCAGAGCGTGTCGAAGTCGAGGCGGTCCCAGGCGAGCTCGTAGGAGACGGCGACGTCGCCTGGGGCCGGCCCGGACTCGAGCCCGAAGGCGACGACGAGCGCCAGGACGAGCGCGACGACTGCGAACGCGATCCCAGCCGCGATCACGCGTGCGAGCCGGCGAGGGCCTCGATCTCGCCGGCGAGCGCGAGGTCCTTGCCCGTGATCCCGCCCTCGCTGTGTGTCGAGAGCGCGACCCGCACCTTCGTCCAGCGCACGTCGAGGTCGGGGTGGTGGTTGGCCTTCTCGGCGAGGAACCCCACTCGGGTCACGAACGCGATGGCGGCGGGGAACGACGGCAGCTCGAAGCGCTTCTCGATCTCGTCGTCGTGCCGGTCCCAGCCCGGCAGCTCGGCCAGGCCGGCGCGGACCTCGTCGTCGGACAGCACGGCCACGGAGGCCATTGTCCCATCCTTGCGGAATCGAACACCTGTTCGATAGGCTCGTTGCATGGCAACCGGGGCGCTGCGCTGGCGGACCGTAGGCGACGAGCCGCAGCCGACGTTGTTCGACCTACCAGAGCGCGAGATCGGCACGGGCGAGTTCCGCGGCCTGGAGTTCCTCCACGTGCGCGCCCGCACGATCATCAACGAGGTCGGGCCGCGCTCCCCCGTCCCGTTCCGCTACACGATCAACGCGTACCGCGGATGCTCACACGCATGTGTGTTCTGTTTTGCCCGCCCGACGCACGAGTACCTGAACCTCGACCCGGCGACGGAGTTCGACCGGGTGATCGTCGTGAAAGTCAATGGTGTCGAGCGGTTGCGCGCCGAGCTCGCGCCGCGTCGCTGGCAAGGTCACCACATCGCGATGGGCACGAACACCGATCCGTACCAGCGCGCCGAAGGCAAGTACCGGCTCACGCAGGGGATCATCGAGGTGCTCGGCGAGGCCGGAAACCCGTTCTCGATCCTCACCAAAGGCACG
>JBKPDN010000078.1:0-2118 GCA_046727875.1 Actinomycetota bacterium
TGACGTTCGCGACTGTCAGCGCAGCTCCCGCTTCGGCGTCCTCATCCACGTCCGCACCCGCTGCCGACAAGCGGGAGCCTCCGGCCAAATGGGACGGCCGTGTGGCCGACGTCGCTGACTTCGTCGAACGCAAGCGCGGCTTCGACTTCGAGCATCCCGTGCCCGTGCGCTTCCTCACCGACAGCCAGTTCACCAAGGAGTTCAAGACCGACGAGAGCGATCTCACCGCGCAGGACAAGAAGGACCTCGAGAAGACGGCGGGCCTTCTGCGTGCCGTGGGCCTCAGCCAGGTCGACGGCAAGCAACTTCTTGCGGATTACGGCGCCGTCGGCGAGGCCGACACGGACGCGTTCTACGACCAGGAGAAGAAGGAGATCGTCATCCGGGGCAAGAAGCTCGACGTCTCGAGCAAGGTCACCGTCGTCCACGAGCTCACCCACGCCCTCCAGGATCAGCGCTTCGATCTCAACAAGCTCGATGCGCACGCGGGGACCAGTGGCGCGGGCGCGCTGCTCGCGCTCGTCGAAGGCGACGCGGTGCGGATCGAGCAGGAGTACGTCGCGACGCTGAGCCAACGTGATCAGGACGATTACAACAGCGCGCTCGACACCGCGAGCCCGGAGTCCGAGGCGGCAGTGCCCGCGGACGTGCCCGCGGTGCTTGGGATCATCGATCTCGCGCCTTACTCTGTCGGCCCCGCGTTCGTGGAAGCGATCTCCATCCAGGACGGCGAGAAGGCCGTCGACGCCGCGTTCCGCGACCCTCCGACCAGCGACGAGCAGGTCCTGAACCCGTCGTCCTACCTCAACCGCAACCGACCCAAGCACGTCAACGCGCCGAAGTTGGGTCCCGGCGAGAAGCGCGTCGGCAAGCCCGACACCTTCGGGGCGCTCAGCCTGTACCTCATGCTGGCCGGCCGAATCGATACCGCCGTCGCCCTGCCGACCATTCACAGCTGGGCCGGCGATTCGTACGTGCAGTTCAAGCGGGGCGACACCGCGTGCATCCGGGCGACGTTCGCAGGGAAGGAAGCTCGGCGGACCGAGGAAATCGCCGCTGCGCTCGACCAGTGGGTCGCGGCCGGACCGGGTGGCGCCGGTCGCGTCGAGCGCACGAACGGCGCCGCAGAGCTCACGGCATGCGACCCGGGCCAAGCGGGCAACGACGCCAAGGTCACAACGGCCGGCGAGGTGCTCGACGCCCGCGCGTACGCCCTCCAAGGGGCGATGGAGGGCGGCGTACCGATCGACAACGCAGAATGCGTCGCCGACCGCGCTGCACTCGATCCCGATTTGCGTAGCTACTTGCTCGCGCCTGACCAGCCGACCCAGGATCAGATCGACGCGTTCACCGGCAAGATCGGCGGCGTCGAGCGCACCTGCACGGCCTGATGACGTAGAGCCGGATCGGTGGGCCGCCGGGGAATCGAACCCCGGACCATCGGATTAAAAGTCCGTTGCTCTGCCAACTGAGCTAGCGGCCCGCGTGCGATCGTAGAACGCCGGTGGCGATCGTTCGCTTCGTCCACGAGCGCGCGCGACAAGGATCCGGAAGCGGTGCAAGTCTCCCCCTGCCTGTTCCCTGTCTGCGGAGACGCCGCGACCCTAGTGCGACGTCGGGCTCTGTTCGATGCCGCAGCGGTCGGAGACGAACCGGTCGATGTGGTCGCCGGCCCGACCGACCTTCTGCGCGTCGGTGGAGAGCTCCTCGAGCGTCTTGGGGTCGACGGACATCCCGGCGTCGAGACGTGCGATCGTGTCGAGCGTGTCCCGGATCGTGACGATGTCGGCCTTGAGGTCCGACGGGGCGCTGCGCTCGAGGTCGCGCAGCGCGCCGACCGTCTGCTCGAGGACCCGCGGATTCCCCGCCTCGGTGCTCCCGGGATCGCGGCCGAGCTGACGCAGCTGACGCACCACTCCGCAGAACGCCTTCGTGCTGCCGTTGCCGTTACTCCCAGCGCACGCGACGACCACCGCGACCGCGAGCAGGAGCACCGGAACCAGGCGTCGCATGGCGCGGCTTCCTCGTCGACGAACGGGAGATCGGCGAGCATAAACCGGCGTTCGATCGCCGGACGGCGCAGGAAGAGCGGCTGGTACGATGCGATGCTCCCGGTGG
>JBKPDN010000079.1:0-3163 GCA_046727875.1 Actinomycetota bacterium
GGCGTTGCTCGCGGCGGGGGCCGTGTCGGTGGTCGCGGCGCCGAAGCGGCGGGTGATCCTGTACGGCGACTCGCTGGCGTCGGAGTCTCGCGACTGGTTCAGCTTCGCGTTGCAAGAGGGCGGCGGGGCGGACGTCGTGGACCGCACACTCGGTGGAACGGCCATCTGCGACTGGCTGGACAAGATGCGCGGCGACGCCCACGACTTCCAGCCGTCGGCGGTCGTGCTCGAGTTCGTCGGCAACAACGTGACCGACTGCGTCCAGGGTCCCACCGGACCCCTCACCGGGTCTGCGCTCGTCGCGCGCTACCGCGACGACGCCCGCACCGCGACGGCGATCTTCGCCGGCCTCGGAGCCCGCGTGTACTGGGTGGGCGCGCCGACGGTGGCGCCGGCGTCGCCGACCACTGCCGCCGACATCACGGACGTGCGCCGCGCCGAGGCGACCGATGCCGGCCGGTGGACGTTCGTGCAACCTCCCTTCGACCGGGTGGCGTACGTCGACGCGGGCCAAGCCGTGCTCGATCACGGCATGTACACCAGGACGTTGCCGTGCCTCCCCAGCGAAGGCGCGGACGACGGCTGCGCGGACGGCCGCATCCAGGTCCGGGCCGACGACGGCGTGCACTTCTGTCCGGCCGGGGCGGTGCTGGGCGGGGGGCGCTGCCCCGTCTACTCCGGTGGGGCGGCTCGGTTCGGCCTCGCGATGGCTGCGCCCGTCCGGCGCGACCTCGGGCTGTGACCGCCGGCACGCATCGACCCTTCGGCGCGGCGGAATAACTGTCATACCCCGCAGCGATACTCCTGGCATGGGTACGCAACTTCGACTCGTCAAGGTCGACACGAAAACGACGAAGACGGCGCGGAACAAGCGTCGCCGGACCGAGCCCGCTCGCCGCGGCCGCCGGGCCGCGCACTGGCCCGACTGGCGGCTCAACGACCGCGCCCGCCACGTCGGACGGGCGGGTGTCGCCCAGGCCCGGGCCGCCCTCGCCCAAGCCCAGCACCCCGACTCCGAGACCCCGGTCCCGAAGGCCAGCTGACGCACGAGCTCCGGGCCGGGGCGGCGACAGGCCCACAAGTAACCTGGGCGCGGGAACGGCGGCTTTGCCGACCGTTCCGCAAAGCCGGAGCGTGCGACGGCGACAGGAGGGGCATTGGCTGAGGGCGAGTTCCCGCGGAAGTCGCTCGATGAGTGGCGCGCCCTCGCCGAGAACGAGGCCGGCGGCGACGTCTCGAAGCTGACCTGGCGCACGCCCGAGGGCATCGAGGTCCAGCCGCTCTACACCGCTGCCGACCTGGAGGACCTCGAAGGCGTCGACACGCTGCCCGGGTTCGAGCCGTTCACCCGCGGCGTCCGGGCGACGATGTACGCCAACCGGCCGTGGACGATCCGCCAGTACGCGGGGTTCTCGACCGCGGAGGAGTCGAACGACTTCTACCGGAAGAACCTCGCCGCCGGGCAGATGGGCCTGTCGGTGGCCTTCGACCTCGCCACCCACCGTGGATACGACAGCGACCACCCCCGCGTCGCCGGCGACGTCGGCATGGCGGGCGTCGCCATCGATTCGGTCGAGGACATGAAGATCCTCTTCGACGGCATCCCGCTCGACAAGATGAGTGTCTCGCTGACGATGAGCGGCGCGGTGCTGCCGGCACTCGCCGGCTACATCGTCGCCGGCGAGGAGCAGGGCGTCGGGCAGGACCAGCTCCTGGGGACGATCCAGAACGACATCCTCAAGGAGTTCATGGTCCGCAACACCTACATCTACCCGCCCGAGCCGAGCATGCGGATCGTCGCCGACATCATCGAGTACACGGCGAAGCACATGCCGCGGTTCAACTCAATCTCCATCTCCGGCTACCACATGCAGGAGGCGGGGGCGACGGCGGTGCAGGAGCTGGCGTTCACGATCGCCGACGGCGTGGATTACGTACGGGCGGTGACGGCGCGTGGCCTCGACATCGACGCCTTCGCCGGGCGTCTCACCTTCTTCTTCGGCATCGGCATGAACTTCTTCATGGAGATTGCGAAGCTGCGGGCGGCGAGGGTGCTGTGGGCGCAGGTGATCCGGCCGTTCGGGCCGACGAAGCCGGGCTCGATGATGCTGCGCACGCATTGCCAGACGTCGGGCGTCTCGCTCACCGAGCACGACCCCTACAACAACATCGTGCGCACCGCGTACGAGGCGATGGCCGCGGTGCTCGGCGGCACGCAGAGTCTGCACACGAACTCGTTCGACGAGGCGCTCGCTCTGCCGTCGGAGTTCTCGGCCCGGATCGCCCGCAACACCCAGCTGATCCTCGCCGAGGAGACCGCCATCACCCACGTCGTCGACCCGCTGGGTGGCAGCTACTACGTCGAAGCGCTGACGCACTCGCTCGCTCACGAGGCGTCGAAGCTCATCGACGAGGTCGAGGAGCTCGGCGGGATGACCAAGGCGGTCGAGTCGGGGATGCCGAAGCTCCGTATCGAGGAGGCGGCCGCCCGCCGCCAGGCCCGCATCGACCGGGGCGAAGAGGTCGTCGTCGGCGTGAACAAGTACCAGCCCAAGGGCGACGACGACGTCGAGATCCGCTCCGTCGACAACACCGCTGTCCGCGAGCAGCAGATCGCGCGTCTGCGGAAGGTGCGGGAGACCCGCGACGACGCCCGCGTCCGGGGGGCGCTGGAGCGGCTCACCACGGGCGCGGCCGGTGACGCCAACCTCCTCGAGCTGTCGATCGACGCCGTGCGCGCCCGGGCGACGGTCGGCGAGATCTCCGACGCCTTGGAGAAGGTGTTCTCCCGGCATCGGGCGACGATCCGTAGCATCAGCGGCGTGTACGGGTCCGCGTACGAAGGCGACGAGGGTTACGAGCGGATCCGGCGCGAGGTCGACGAGTTCGCCAAGGTCGAAGGGCGGCGGCCGCGCATGCTCGTCGTGAAGATGGGCCAGGACGGCCACGACCGCGGGGCCAAGGTGATCGCGACCGCGTTCGCCGACATCGGCTTCGACGTCGACGTCGGCCCGCTGTTCCAGACGCCCGAAGAGGCGGCCCGAGACGCGATCGAGAACGACGTGCACGTCGTCGGCGTGTCGAGCCAGGCCGCGGGGCACAAGACCCTCGTGCCCGAGCTCGTCCAGGAGCTGCGCAAGCAGGGCGGCGACGACATCCTCGT
>JBKPDN010000080.1:0-4776 GCA_046727875.1 Actinomycetota bacterium
GGCGCGCTCGACTTCGCCCACCGCAGCGGTCTCGTCCACCGCGACGTCAAGCCGGGGAACGTCCTGCTCACGGCGGAGGGCGAGGTGAAGGTCACCGACTTCGGCATCGCCCGCGCCGACGCCGGCGACGCCCTCACGCAGACCGGCGCGGTGATGGGCACGGCCACGTACTTCTCACCCGAGCAGGCGCAGGGCCTCGCTGTCGACGGGCGCTCCGACGTGTACTCGCTCGGCGTCGTGCTCTACGAGATGGTGACGGGTGAGCCGCCGTTCACCGGCGAGAGCCCCGTCGCCGTCGCGTACAAGCACGTGCGCGAGAACCCGGACCCGCCCTCTGCAAAGTCGCCCGGCATGCCACCCGATCTCGAGCAGATCATCCTCACCGCGATGGTCAAGGACGTCGACTCGCGCTACCAGACCGCGGACGAGCTGCGTACCGACCTGCTGCGCTTCGCGCACGGGCAGCCGCCGCTCGGCGGGCCGGTCACGGGTGTCGTCGCCGACGCAACGGAAGCCGTGGCCGCGGCGCCGACACAGGCCGGGCCGGTGGCGGCGACCCAGGCCGCGGATCTCGCCGCGGGCGAGCGCCGCCGCAAGCGACTCGGCGCGATCGTGGCCGGGATCCTCGGCGTCGCCCTGATCATCGGCGTCATCATCGCCCTGCTCGCCAGTAGCGGCGGCGGAGGGGGCGGCGGACCGACGGTCGAGGTGCCCAACGTCGTCAACACGTCGTTCAACGACGCCGCGGCCCTGCTCAAAGCGAAGGGGTTCAAGGTCGACCGCAAGGACCAGGAGACCAAGGACGCGCCGGACCTCGTGCTCTCGCAGAAGCCGACCGGGGGCGAGAAGCTCAAAAAGAACGGCACGGTGACGTTGAGCGTCAGCAGCGCGCAGTTCACGATGCCCGACGTCACCGGCAAGCCGCGCGCCGACGCGGTGAACCAGCTGATCGGCGTCGGCGTCCAGGATCCGAACACCAGCGTGCAGACGATGGAGATCGACAGCGACCAGCCACCGGGCACGGTGGTGGGGAGCAATCCCCCCGCGGGCACGAAGGTCAACAAGGCAGGCGCGACGATCACCCTCAGCGTCGCCAAGGAACCCGACATCCAGATTCCGAACGTCGTGAACCAGCCCGCGCAGACCGCGCAGCAGCTCCTGCAGCAGGCGGGGTTCCAGGTGACGGTGCAGAGCGAACCGAGCGACTCCGTGCAGAGCGGGCGCGTGACTCGCACGGACCCGGGCGCCGGCGCCAGAGTGAAGAAGGGCTCTGCGATCACGCTGTTCGTCTCGACCGGCCCGCAGAGCGTCTCCGTGCCCGAGGTCGTCGGTCAGACGCAGACGCAGGCGACCCAGGCGCTCCAGCAGGCGGGGTTCCAGGTGTCGGTCGCGCAACAGGGAACCAACAACCCGGCCGACAACAACCGGGTCCTCGCACAGAACCCGCCGCCGGGCACGCAGCTGGCAAAGGGCTCGGGCGTCACGCTCACGGTCGGGAAATTTCCGCCCTAGCCGTGGCTGAGATCACGGCGTGGTACGCACGGCACGGGCGTCACGCGCTGCCGTGGCGTCAGACGCGCGACCGCTGGGCGGTGCTGGTCTCCGAGATCATGCTCCACCAGACCCAGGTGGCGCGGGTCGAGGCGGCGTGGCCGGCGTTCATCAGCCGGTTCCCGACGCCGGACGCGATGGCGGCCGCGGGCGCGGGCGCCGTGATCGCAGCCTGGGGGACGCTCGGGTACCCGCGGCGGGCGCGGCGGCTGTGGGAGGCCGCGGCCGAGATCGCCGCGCGGGGCTGGCCCGACGATCTGGCCCGGCTCCCCGGAGTCGGTCGATACACGGCCCGGGCCGTGGCAGCACAGGTGGATGATGCCGACCTGCCCGCGGTCGAGGTGAACGGACGGCGCGTCGCCGAGCGCGTCGCCGGACGGACGCTCTCGGACCACGACGCCGAGGCGGTCATGGTCGAGGTGGGCGCGCCGCTGCGCGGGCGCGACCGCCTGCTCGCATTGATGGACGCCGGAGCGGTCGTGTGCCGTCCGCGCGAGCCGCGTTGCGGCGAGTGCCCGCTGCGCCGGCGGTGTGCGACCCGCGGGGCGAGGGAGGGTGAGCGGCGCTCTCGCCAGCCACGGTTCGAGGGCTCGTTCCGGCAGCGGCGGGGACGGGTGATGGCTCGCCTGCGTGCCGGCGATCCGGTCCCCCGCCGGTCGCTCGACGCCGAGGCGCTCGCGTCCCTCGTCGCCGACGGGCTCGCGGCCGTCGATGGGGAAACGGCCCGTCTTCCTTAGTCCATTACACCATTACAATCCGCGGCGATGCCCGTCCCGCTGCCCGGACCGGACACGGTCCTGCTGACGCCGCCGACCGCCGAGGAGGCGGCGAACGCCGCCCGCGGCGTGGCGTCGGCGGTCGCGCCGTCGGGTGAGCTCACCGAGTTCCAGCGAATCCTGATCGAGTCGGTGTGGAAGGCGATGACCGGGCACACCGTCGACCTCCGCTCCTACGAGCAGATGACGGCCGAGGAGTTCGCGCGTTTGATGGCGCGGCGGAACCTGGCGTTCAGGTCCCGGATGGTGCAGGCCATGCTGACGCCGGCGCTCGTGCTCCATCCCTTGCCGGAGGACGTGGCCGATCGGATCGCCGCCTTCGCCAGGGAGCTCGAGGTCGACGACGCGATGGTCGACATCGCCCGCGAGTTCGCGCGCGGCGCACTTGGGCTCGCCGCGTTCGACTTCGAGCGCAACGGCTACACCGCCGACTGGCATCCGGATGACACCGCCGCGCTGCACACGTCGGCCGAGCTGCAATCGGCCTGGGACACCGCCGTCCGTGACCCCGACCTCGCGGCTCGCTGGTCGTCGCTCGAGCACCTCGAAGAGGGATCGATCGGCCGCCGGCTATGGGAAATGTACCGGGCGCGCGGGTTTGTGTTCCCGGGTCTGCCGGGGTCGGCCCCGCCGCTCCTTGCGCAACACGACTGGGTGCACGTGCTGGGCGACTACGGAACCACGGTCGAGTCCGAGCTCGAGGTGTTCGCGGTCATCGCCCGCGCCAACGACGACATGCGGGCTTACTCGCTGCTCGCGATGGTGCTGTCGCTGTTCGAGACCGGCTACCTCCGCACGGGAGCGGGCATGTTCCAGTCCGACCCCGGTCACCTCTCGAGGAGCCGCGACATGGCGGTCCGGGTCGCCGACGCGTTGCGTCGCGGGGCGCTGGGCTCCGACCACGAAACCGGTTCCGACAGCATCGACTACCTGCGCGTCGACTGGTTCGAGCTCGCGCCTCTCCCGGTCGAGGACGTCCGCGCCCGCTTCAACGTGACGCCGAAGTCGGACGAGGCGATCGCGGCCGGGTCCGTGGGGCCGTGGCAGCCGGGAGGCATCAGCCCGTTCCAGGAACGCGCGGGGCACGAGCTCGCCGACCGAGAGGGACGCCCGTACGAGGCGTACGGAGCGGCGAGCAGCGCCTAGCTGACCGGCGCCGCCGCGCCGAGGAAGTTGCGCAGGAGGGCGTGGCCGGACTCGGTCAGGATCGACTCGGGGTGGAACTGCACGCCCTCGACCGGCAGCTCACGATGGCGCAGACCCATCACCAGTCCGTCCTCGCTCTCTGCCGTGACGGCGAGCACCCCAGGGACGGAATCGCGGTCGACGACCAGCGAGTGGTAGCGGGTCGCGGTGATCGGATCCGGCAGTCCGGCGAACACGCCGGCGCCGTCGTGGGAGATCGTCGACGTCTTACCGTGCATCACCCGCGGCGCGCGCACGACCTCGCCGCCATACAGCTGGCCGATGCACTGATGCCCTAGGCAGACACCGAGCACCGGCACCCCGCGCTCGCCGAACACACTGATCGCGTCGTTCGACACACCGGCGTCCTCGGGCCGGCCGGGGCCGGGCGAGACGAGCACCGCGTCGGGAGCGAGCTCCTCGAGGTCGGCCCGCGTGACCTGGTCGTGACGGTGCACCACCGGCTCGGCGCCGAGCTCCCCCAGGTACTGGACGAGGTTGTAGACGAAAGAGTCGTAGTTGTCGATCACCAGCACGCGCGGCCCGGCCACGGGCGTCACGGTAACGCGGGGGCTTGGCGGAGCAGTGAGCTTTCCCCTTGGTACGCTCCGCGTCCGCGGCGACGGCGCCAGGAGAAGAATGCCCCGCTCGAAGAGCAAGCGCTCGCGCTACACGCCACCGCCTACGAAGAAGGCGCCCCCGAGCAAGCTCTGGGTGCCGGCGACCATGTTCACCATGCTGATCACGGGCGTGGTCGTGATCGTCGCCAACTATCTCCAGCTCCTGCCCGGCGGCTCGGCCGAGAACCGCTACCTGTTCGTCGGGCTGGGGTTATTCACAGGCGGTGCAATTCTGTCGACGCAACTCCGCTAGCGGACACGGTTTGCGCGAATGCCCCATGTGTAATTTCCCACAGAGTTATCCACAGGTTGGGGAAAACGCTGAGGAGATTTGTCCGAGTCAGGACCTTCGGCAGGTCTAGCTGTAGTTCCCCGGCACGTTGGTCAGGCGGCGGGTAGCCGCGAGGCCGGTGGTCGGTGACCGAGGGCGCCGTGGGGTCGTTGGTGGTTGTAGTAGTTGATCCAGGCCGGGAGTGCACGCAGCCGGTCTGTGCTGGTCGGGAAGGTGGCCGCGTAGGCCCATTCGCGTAGCAGCGTCTGGATGAAGCGTTCGGCTTTGCCGTTGGTGCGGGGCCGGTAGGGCTGAGTGAAGATGTGGCGGATGTGCAGCTCGGCGCAGAGGGCAGCAACGATCCGGGCACGGT
>JBKPDN010000081.1:0-2701 GCA_046727875.1 Actinomycetota bacterium
CCGCCATCCCGAGATCGGCAAAGCCGACGTCACGCCGCCGATCGTCATGATCGGCATGGGTCGTACCGGCTCGACGATCCTGCACAACCTGTTTGGCCAGGATCCGGCCAACCGCGTCCCGCGCACGTGGGAGGTGGACCACCCCTGTCCGCCGCCCGAGAGGGCCACCTACGAGACCGATCCGCGCATCGACGAGTCGCAAGCCGGGATCGACCTCGCGTACGAGGTGCGGCCCGAGCTGCGGTCGATGCACCCGATGGGGGCGCGCTTGGGCCAGGAGTGCATCGTGATCACGGGCGGCGAGTTCGCCAGCGCGATCTTCAACAGCCAGTTCCGCCTCCCGTCGTACCTCCACTGGGTCACGAGCGAGGCGGACATGGCGCCGGCGTACCGGTGGCACCGGCAGTTCCTGCAGCTGCTCCAGTGGCGCAATCCGGGCGGGCGCTGGGTCCTCAAGAGCGGCGCCCACCTGTGGGCCCTGCCCGAGCTGCTGGCCGAGTACCCGGACGCGCTCATCGTGCAGACGCACCGCGATCCGCTCCGCGTCATCGCATCGCTGTCGTCGCTGTTCGCCGTCGTGCAGGCAACGGCGAGTGATGGCGTGTCGATGGCGGACGTTGCCGCCGAGTGGTCCGACCCCGTCCTGGACGCCCTCGACCGCTCGGTGACCGCGCGTGAAGACGGCACGGTCGCGGCGGACCGGGTGGTCGACGTGCACTACGGCGCGTTCATGGCCGACCCGTTCGGGACCATCCGCTCGATCTACGACCGCATCGGCGCCGAGCTCACACCGGACGCCGAAACCCGCATGCGTCGCTTCCTGGCCGAGAACCGGGCCGACAAGCACGGCGCCCACGAGTACTCGTTCGCCGACACCGGACTCGACACGGGCGCCGTGCGCGACCGCGCCCGTCGATACACGGAGTACTTCGACGTGCCGTCCGAGCCGCTCCGCTGACGCCGAAGTCGCCTTACCCGAAGTCGCGTGCGACGCGGGTCGCGAACTCCTCGACCCGTCCGCGTCCCTCGCTCGGCCAGCCGCAGACGAGATAGGACCAGCCGGCGTCGCGCCAGGCTTCGGCCGCGCGTCGCACGTCGTCGAGCGACCCCGAGAGGGACAGCGACCCGGCGCGGGTGATCGCGCCGGGATCACGCCCCGCGGCTTCGGCGAGGCGGTCGAGCCGCGCCGAGGCGTCGCGCAATGAGCTCGGCGAGCCGAACGCGTGCCACGCGTCCGCAAACCGGGCCGCGAGCGGCAGCGTGCGGCGCGGGCCGGTCCCGCCGATCCAGATCGGCGGGTGCGGTCGCTGCACGGGCGTCGGCCGCAGCTGGGCGTCCTGGAGGCGGACACGCGCGCCGTCGTACGACACCCGCTCGCCGGTCATGAGCCGGGTGACGACCTCGAGCGTGTCCCCGAGCAGGTCGAGACGATCGCCCGTCGCCGGGAAGTCGATGCCCAGGGCACGATGCTCGGGCTCGAACCACGCCGCGCCGAGCGCGAGCTCGAGCCGGCCGTGCGAGGCGTGATCGATCGTCACCGCCTCGGCCGTGAGCAGCGACGGGTGCCGGTACGTCACGCCGGTGACGAGTAGGCCGAGGCGGATGCGCGACGTCGCGGCGGCGAGCGCGGCGAGCGTCGTCATGCCCTCGAAGCAGTTGCCCGGTCCCTCGCCGTACATGGGCTGAAAGTGGTCGAACCCCCAGGCGCCGTCGAAGCCGAGCTCCTCGCCGAGGCGCCCGCGGTCGAGGAGCTCGTCCCACTCCACCCGCTGTTGGGCGACATCGATCCCGAAGCGCATCGCCGTCAACTTATCGGGAGAACATCCGCCGCATTCGCGGCGTACCGGTCATCGGTGGCCGCGTTGCCTCAAGCGCGACCCGGATCCTGCCGATACCCCTGACGAGCGGGAAGGCACCACGCGCACGGCTCGTGACGCCGACGGGGAGGGCCGCCTTGGGCAGGATCGATGGACGCCTCATTCGTCGCGGCGCGCTCCTCGTTCTCCTCGTCGGCGGCGGGTTGCTGTTCGCGGCGTGTGCCAAGCCGGGCCAGCCCTCCCAAGGGCCGGCGGCAGCGTTCGACGCCAGCGCGACCTCGGGGAACGCGCCCCTGCCGGTGACGTTCACGGACAAGTCCACCGGCACGATCACGGGCTGGCTGTGGGACTTCGGCGACAGCGCGACGTCGACGACGCAGAGCCCGACGCACACCTACGACGCCGGCGGCACGTACAAGGTCGTGCTGACCGTCAGCGGGGCCGGCGGCACCAACGCGACGAGCAAGACGATCAACGTGAACGCTCCGCCCGCGGTCTCCATCACCGGGCCGGCGAACGGTGCGCTGTACCAGCTAGGAGACACAGTCCCCCTGACGGGCACGGCGAGCGATCCTGAGGACGGCGACCTGTCGGCCGTGATTCAGTGGACCTCGAGCCAGGACGGTGCCCTCGGCACGGGCGCGTCGATCACCACGAGCTCGCTGAACAGCGGCACGCACACGGTCACGGCGTCGGTGACCGACAGCGGCGGGAAGACGTCCACGGCGTCGGTCTCGATCACGGTCAACGCGCCGCCCGTTGTGAGCATTACGGCGCCGGCGAACGGCGCGCTCTTCCAGTTCGGCGACCCGGTGGCCTTCACGGGCACGGCGAGCGACGCTGAGGACGTCGAGCTTTGGGACGCGTTTCAGTGGTCCGCGAGA
>JBKPDN010000082.1:0-3883 GCA_046727875.1 Actinomycetota bacterium
TCGACCTTGTTCACGGCGACCACGACCGGCGTGTTCGCCCGCCGCAGGAGCGATGCGACCCGCGCGTCCTCCTCCACGACGCCCACGGCGACGTCGACCACGAAGATGATCACGTCCGCCTCGCCCACCGCCCGTTCGGCCTGCCGGCTCACTTCTTGTTCCAGGTCGGCGCCGGCGGCGAGCCATCCTCCGGTATCGACGACACGGAACGCTCGTCCTGCCCACTCGGCCACGAGCTCCTTGCGGTCGCGCGTGACGCCGGGCTGCGACTCCACGATGGCCTCGCGTCCCCCGGCGATGCGGTTCGCGAGCGTCGACTTGCCGACGTTCGGACGGCCGACGACCGCGACCACCGGCGCGTCCGCGCTCATCGCAGGGCAGCGACGAGCGAGGCGCCGTCGGTCGGGACGATCTCGACGGGGTGCGGCAGCTCGGCGGCCGTCATACCGTCGAGAAAGCGATCGCGCGAGAGCACGACGTCGGGAAGGAGATAGCGGTCGTCTCGGGGTTCGTCGGTGAGCGCGTCGCTCACGTCGCGCCCCGTGAGGAGCCCGGTGACCGCGATGTTCCCGCCGAAGAACGCGTTGCGCACGGGAAGCAACCGCACCGGCGCCGATGCCGCCGCGCGAAGCTGCGGCAACAGCGGCCTCAGCACCTGGGCGCCGTACTCACCGGTGACGATCGCGATGCGCCGGGGCGTCGACCCGTCGGTGATCGCCACCACGGGATTCCCACTCGCTCGTGGCGCGCGGTACCCGTCGGCGGGTGCACCGTCCACCCAGGCGAAGAACCCGGCCCGCGGACCGATGCCCGCTGCCGGCTCCCCCGCCACGGCCGCCCGCACGTCGGTCTCGAACGCACGCGCCATCCCCACGCCGTTCTCGTGCTGCGGGAAGTCCTCGTAATCGGTCGTTCCCGGAAAGGACCGCCCGCCCAGGGCGTAGTACTCGTCCGCCGCGAAGACGAGTCGGCGCCCGACGGCGCCGAGAAATCGCGATTGCCAGCGCTCGACGGTATCGATGACGGCGGTTGCCTCCGTCGTGGAGTGCTCGCGCATGTCGGGCTCGGTGGTGTACGCGCTCACGCCGAGGGGCACGACCCCGACGGTCGAGAGGCTCGGGAACCGGTCGAGAATGCCCAGGAGTGTGTCGTCGAGCACCGCGCCGTCGTTGATCCCCGGGCACACGACGATTTGGCCGTGCACCTCGATGCCGGCATCCAGTAGGGCGCTCAGCCACCGCAGGCTGGTGGCGCCGCGTCGGTTGCGGAGAAGGCGCGTGCGCACGTCGGCGTCGGTCGCGTGGATGCTGACGTAGAGCGGGCCGAGTCGTTCGCTGACAACGCGCTCCAGGTCGGCCTCGGTGAACCGCGTGAGCGTCGTGAAGTTCCCGTACAGGAACGACAGCCGGTAGTCGTCGTCCTTCAGGTAGAGGCTCCGCCGCATCCCCTTTGGGAGCTGGTGGATGAAGCAAAACGGGCAGTGGTTGTCGCACGTCTGCACGCGATCGAACACCGGGCTGGCGAGCTCGAGACCGAGGGGGGCGCCGGCGGCTTTCTCGACCACCGTGAGCTGCTCGAGCCCGCCGCGACGGACCTCGAGCTCGACGACGGGCTCGTCGGCTTGGATCTGATACTGGATGACGTCGCGCACCGCTTCGCCGTTGAGGCTGAGGACCTCGTCACCGGGCTGGATCCCGGTCGAGGCTGCCGGCGAGCCGGGCGCCACCGCCACGACACGCGCGGGGGGCATGGCCGGAGTGTACGGGAAGCGCCTGATCAGACGGTTGTCGGTCGCCGGCCGGTCGGCGGATACCCTCGGACCTGATGGCAGTAGAGCGAGTGTTGCTTGCCCAGCCGCGGGGTTATTGCGCCGGTGTCGAGATGGCGATCAAGGCGCTCGCCTGGATGGTGCGCGTGTTCGAGCCGCCCGTGTACTGCTACCACGAGATCGTCCACAACCGGCTGGTCGTCGACCGGTTCCGTGAGCTCGGAGTCGTGTTCGTGGACGACGTCGACGACGTCCCCGACGGCGCGCCGCTCATGCTCTCGGCGCACGGTTCCGCCCCCGAGATCGTGGCGACGGCCCGGAGCCGCAACCGGTTCGTCGTGAACGCCGTCTGCCCGCTGGTGACGAAGGTGCACCACGAGGCCAAAGTGCGCGCCGACAAGGGCTTCACGGTGCTCTACGTGGGCCACGCCGGGCACGACGAGGCCATCGGGACGCTCGCCGTCGCGCCGGACTCCATGCAGCTCGTGGAGCACGAGAGCGACCTCGATCGCGTGCTGCCCGACGTCGACGACCCCTCGAAGGTCGCGTTGCTGGCGCAGACGACCCTCTCGATGCACGACTGGGAAGGGATCATGGATCGCACCCGCGAGCAGTTCCCCGAGCTGTGGACAGCAACGCGCAACGATCTGTGCTTCGCGACGACGAACCGGCAGGCTGCGCTCACGGCCATTGCGACGCGCTCCGACGCAGTCGTCGTGATCGGCAGCGCGAACTCGTCGAACACGATTGCCCTCACGAAGGCCGCCGCCAGCGCCGGGTGCCCGAGCGTCGTGCGGGTCGACGGACCCGAGGAGCTCGATGTCGAGGGGCTCGGCAGCGCGCGCGTCGTCGGCGTCACTGCGGGTGCCAGCGCGCCCGAGGACCTCGTCCAGGCCGTCATCGCCGAGTTGAACCCGCGCGAAGGCGTCGAGCCCGTCTACGTCACCGACGAGGACGAGTACTTCCCCCCGCCCCGTGAGCTGCGCGAGCTGGTTCCCGCGCTCGACGGCCTGGCGGCGCTCATGGTCGCCGGCGACCCCGCGACGTCCCGCCGGCGCGGCGGGCCCTTCAGTGACGACCGGGGCGTCGACGCGTCAATCGTCCTCGCCGACCTCGCTCGCTGAGGGAGACGCAGCATCGTCGGGCGACACGCCTGCGAGCGCGAGCGCCTCGTCGAAGCACGACTGGAGCTCCAGGCCGACCTTCTCGGTCACGCTCGTGACCTCCTGACGCCGGACTCGACCAGCCCCGTGGTCGGGGGGTTGGATCGGATCACCGATCACGATCGCCACCTTGTGCAGGCGTGGCAGCACCTTGCCCGACGCGAGGATCTGCTCGCTGCCGCCGATGCCCACGGGGACGATCGGAACACCGAGGCGTGTCGCGAGGTAGGCGCCACCATCGAAGAGGTCGACCACGTCGCGCCCGTGCCGCCGGGTGCCTTCGGGGAAGATCGCCACCGGCTCGCCGGCCTCGAGCGCCGCCTGCGCCGCTCGCAAGGCGGCTCGGTCGGCGCTCCCACGATCGACCGGGAACCCGCCGAGTGCGCTGAACAACCAGGCGAGGAACCGGTTCTCGAACAACTCCTGCTTGGCCATGAAGCGGATGCGCCGGCGGGTGATGTACCCCGTCAGGAAGATGTCCATGAGCGATCGGTGCGACGGCGCGGCGACGAACGCGCCTGAGCGGGGCACCTTGCCCCGGCCGCGTACACGAACCCACAAGAGGGCCTTCAGTGGCGTGAGGATGATCGCCCGCGCTAAGCGGTAGAAGATGCGCTTCCCGATGTCCGGGCGGTGCGCCGCGGTCACGGGTCGGCTCCGACGGCGGTTTCGTACCGCGCCACGATTTCCTTGACGACGTCCCCGACCTCGCGCCCCGTCGTGTCGATCACGACCGCGTCCGAAGCGGGCTCGAGCGGTGTCGTCTTGTTGTCGAGCGTGTCACGCCGGCCGACTGCGTCACGGACTGCTCCCAGCTCTGCGGGCCGTTCGGCGGCTTCCTCGTCGAGACGGCGCCGGCGCGCCCGCTCGTCGTCCGAGGCGGTCAAGAACACCTTGACCGGGGCGTCCGTGAACACGACCGTCCCGATGTCGCGGCCCTCGACAACGCCTC
>JBKPDN010000083.1:0-5942 GCA_046727875.1 Actinomycetota bacterium
AGGTGAACCTGACGCGCCGGCTCACGTCGGAGCCGGTCGACGACCCGGTTGCGCTCTTCGCAGCCCTCGAGCGGTCCAACCCGTCCCCGCACAGCGCGCTGCTCCGCGTCGGCGGCACGTCGCGATACCCGGCGGTGTCGGTGGTGTCGGCATCGCCCGAGCGGTTCCTCTCGTGGCGCGGTCGTGAGGTCGAGACGCGCCCGATCAAGGGGACGGGCATCGACCCGGCGGCGCTGTCGAGAAGCGCGAAGGACCGCGCCGAGAACGTGATGATCGTCGACCTCGCGCGCAACGACCTCGGCCGCGTCTGCGAGCCGGGATCGGTCGTGGTACCCGCGCTGTGCGCCGTCGAAGCGCACCCCGGCCTCTACCACCTCGTGAGCACCGTGCGGGGCCGTCGGCGCGCGGGGACCGGCGTCGGCGCGCTGGTACGGGCCACGTTCCCGCCCGCGTCGGTCACCGGCGCACCCAAGCCGCGGGTCATGCAGATCATCGAGGACCTCGAGCCGGTGCGTCGTGGCGTGTATTGCGGCGCGGTCGGGTGGCTCGATACAGAGCGCGACGAGGGAGACCTCAACGTCGCCATTCGCACGTTCGCGGTGGCGCACGGGCGCACCGACCTCGGTGTCGGCGGCGGCGTCGTAGCCGACTCCGACCCCGCGGGTGAGTGGGCGGAGACCGAGCTCAAGGCGGCGCGCCTGCTCGCGGCAGTCGGCGCGAACGTGCCGGGCGCCCACGAGGCGGCGTTGGCCGGAGTGCAGCGGTGAATGACACGGTCCTGTGGCTGGACGGAAAGCTCGTGCCCGCGAGCGAGGCGCGAGTGTCGCCGTTCGACCATGGTCTGCTCGTCGGCGACGGCGTCTTCGAGACGCTGCGCGTGTACGACGGCGTGCCGTTCGCCTGGACCCGGCACCATCAGCGGCTGGTCCGCTCGGCCGCCGGGCTCGGTCTCACCGCGCCGGGATCGGGCGAGCTGCGCGCGGCGGTGGACGCCGTCCTCGACGCCAACCGCATCACGGACGGCCGGGTTCGCCTGACCGTCACCGGCGGACCGTCGCCGCTCGGCTCCGAGCGGGGCGGCGGCCCCCCGACCGTCATCGTCGTCGCCGCCGCGGCTCGGCCGTGGCCGCCCAGCGTCGACGTCGTGATCGTCCCGTGGACGAGGAACGAACACGGCGCGGTCGCGGGCCTGAAGACGATCTCGTACGCCGAGAACGTGCGCGCGCTCTCGTACGCGCACGAGCGGGACGCGGGCGAGGCGATCTTCCTCAACACGGCCGACGAGCTGTGCGAGGCGACCGGCTCCAACGTCTTCGTCGTGCACGGCGGCGTCGTGCGCACTCCGCCTGCAGACGCGGGTTGCCTGCTCGGCGTGACCCGCGCGCTCGTGCTCGAGCTGTGCGCCGAGCACGGCGTGGCCGCGGAGGAGGTCGCGATCGCCCCCTCCGCGCTGAGCGACGCCGACGAGGCATTCCTCACGTCGTCGACGCGCGAAGTCCACCCGATCGGGCGCGTCGACGGGCGCGCGCTTCCCGCAGTTCGGGGGCCGACGACCGACAAGCTCGCCGGCTTCCTCGCCGAGCTGATCGCGCGCGACCCGGATCCCTGAGACGCGCTACGCCGCGGCGGGGGCTGCTTTGCCGACAGTTCAAGCGTTGCGAAGATGGACCACGTCGCCGACGCGGACCTCGACGACCGCGCCGTCGTCGCCCTCGACCCGCAGCTGGCCGGCGTCGCCCACGTCCACGGCCCGCCCGACGAAGTCGCCGTCAGCGCGCTCGATGCGGACGCGGCGGCCCAGCGTCACGAGACGCGTTCGATACTCGGCGATGACGGCGTCGAGGTCGGCGGAGCGCTGGTCGAGCTCGGCCAGGAACGCTTCCAGCAGCTCACGGCGGTCGACCGGATGTCCGGCTTCGAGATTGCACGCGGTCGCGGTCTCGGCGAGCTCGGCCGGGAACTCGTGCCATTCGACATTGACGCCGACGCCGACGACGACCGCGCCCGCGTCGGCCTCGGCGAGGATCCCGACCAGCTTGCGGTCGTTCACGACGAGGTCGTTCGGCCACTTGAGCCCGGGTGTGAAGCCGGCGACGCGCGCGATCGCCTCGGCCATGGCGACGCCACACGCCATGGTGACGAGGGGCGCGCGCTCGGGCGTGAGCGTCGGTCGCAGCAGCACCGACACGAGGAGCGACGCTCCCGGCGGCGCCACCCAGTCCCGACCCCGACGCCCCCGACCGGCGGTCTGGTAGTCCGCGACCGCCACGAGACCGTGGGGAGCACCGGCGCGCGCCTCGTCGAGGAGGTAGCGGTTCGTGGAGTCGAGCGAGTCGAACCAGCGGATCTCGTGTGTCAGCTCGATCGCCTCGCCCTCGGGCATCACCCGTAGGATACGGCGACCGTCGGAGCGCTCCAGGAGTCGTCCGTGCCCACCCCGCCGTTCACCAAGGTGCTCGTCGCCAACCGGGGCGAGATCGCGATCCGCGTGATGCGCACGTGTCGCGAGCTGGGCATCGCGACGGTCGCGGTGTACTCCGAGCTCGACCGGAACGCCGCGCACGTCCGCTACGCCGACGAGGCTTACGCCCTCGGAGGCGAGACCGCGGCCGAGAGCTACCTGAACACCGATGTCATCCTCGACGTGATCACGCGCAGCGACGCCGAGGCCGTGCACCCCGGCTACGGGTTCTTCGCCGAGAACGCCGACTTCGCCCGCGCGATCACGGATCGCGGCGCGACGTGGATCGGCCCGCCGCCGGACGCGATCGACGTGATGGGCGACAAGATCTCGGCCCGGACGGCCGCTGCGTCGGCGGGCGTCGAAGCGGTGCCGGGCACCCTCGAGCCCATCACGAGCGCGGAGCAGGTCGTGGCGTTCGGCGAGCAGCACGGCTGGCCGGTCGCGATCAAGGCCGCGTTCGGTGGCGGTGGCCGGGGCATGAAGGTGGTCGAGGGGCCCGACGAGGCGCAGGGCGCGCTCGACTCCGCCGCCCGGGAGTCCCAGGCGTACTTCGGCCGCCCCGAGACATACCTCGAGCGGTACCTCACCCGGCCGCGCCACATCGAGATCCAGGTGTTCGTCGACACGCACGGCAACGCCGTGTGGCTCGGTGAGCGCGACTGCTCGACGCAGCGCCGCCACCAGAAGCTGATCGAGGAGTCCCCTGCGCCCGGCATCGGTGACGACGTGCGGGGCGCCATGGGTGAGGCCGCCGTGAAGGTGGCGAAGGCGTGCGGGTACGTGAACGCCGGCACGGTCGAGTGCCTCTACCAGGACGGCGAGTTCTGGTTCCTCGAGATGAATACGCGGCTCCAGGTGGAGCACTGCGTGACCGAGATGGTCACGTCGCTGGATCTCGTGGACGAGCAGCTGCGGGTCGCCGCCGGCGAGCCGCTGTCGTTCACCCAGGACTCCGTCGAGCGCCGCGGCCACTCGATCGAGTGCCGCATCAACGCCGAGGACCCCGCCAAGAAGTTCCTCCCGTCACCGGGGACGATCACCCGCTTGCGCGTGCCCAGCGGCCCCGGCGTGCGCTGGGACGGGGGCTACGACGAGGGCGACACCATCTCGCAGTTCTACGACAACCTGATCGGCAAGCTCGTGGTGTGGGGCCCTGACCGCGAGGCGGCGCGGCACCGGATGCTCCGGGCGCTGCGCGAGCTCGAGGTCGACGGGGTGCGCACGACCGTGCCCGCCGACGTCGCGCTGCTCGAGCACCCCGAGTTCGTCGCCGCCAACCACTCGACGAAGTGGGCCGAGGAGGAAGTCGACCCGGCGGCGTTCACGGCTGTGGCGCCGGCGCCCGCGCCTGCGGCTCAGGAGGTGGACGGCGAACGGCTCGAGGAGCGGACCGTCCCCGTCGAGGTGGAGGGAAAGCGGTTCTCGGTGCGCGTCTGGCTGCCCGAGGTACCGGCGGCGAGCCCGGCCGGCGCAGGAGGCACCCCGCGCGCCGGTCGCGTGAGCAAGCCGCGCGTGGCTGCGGGCGCAGCCGCCGGCGGGGACGGCACCGTGAGCGCGCCGATGCAGGGCACGATCGTGAAGGTCCTCGTGGCCGCAGGCGACGCCGTCGAGCCCGGCCAGGCCCTGCTCGTGCTCGAGGCGATGAAGATGGAGAACCACGTCAACGCCGAGGCGGGCGGCACGGTGAAAGAAGTCCGGGTCGCCGCCGGCGACACCGTCGGCACCGGCGACGTGCTGATCGTCATCGAGTAACGCCCGCTCGAGTGACCGTGCGCGCGCCGCTCTTCCATGTCGACGCCTTTGCGTCCGGGCCCTTCACCGGCAACCCGGCTGCGGTGTGCCTGCTCGAGACGCCGGCCGACCCGGCGTGGATGCAGGCGGTGGCGGCCGAGATGAACCTGTCCGAGACGGCCTTCGTGCGGCCGGTGACGACCGACGACCCGGGTCACTTCGAGCTGCGCTGGTTCACCCCCACCGTCGAGGTCGACCTGTGCGGCCACGCGACCTTGGCCAGCGCGCACGTCCTCTGGGAGACGCAACGGCTCGCTTCCGGCATGGCGGCGCGGTTCGAGACCCGCAGCGGCACGCTGACGGCGACGAGACGGGGTGACGGCGTGGAGCTCGACTTCCCCGGCGATCCCGTCATCACCGCCGACCCCGATCCCGGTCTGCTGGACGCGCTCGGCGTCGCGACCGGGGAGGTGTCGAGCGGCCGCATCGGGTGGGTCCTGGAACTGACGGACGCCGGCGCCGTGCGGGCCGTCAGCCCCGACTTCGTGCGACTGGCCTCCTTCGAGATCGTCGTCGTCACGGCGCCGTCGGACGATCCTGCGTACGACTTCGTCTCGCGCTGCTTCGGCCCGAAGTTCGGCATCGACGAGGACCCTGTGACCGGCTCGGCGCACTGCGCGCTCGGCCCCTACTGGGCGGAACGGCTCGGCAAGACCGAGTTGACCGGTTACCAGGCGTCGGCACGCGGCGGCGTCGTGCAGGTACGCGTCGACGGTGACCGCACCGCCCTCGGAGGCCGCGCGGTCACCGTCACCCGCGGCGAGCTCATCGCGTAGCCCTACCCGGGTTTTTGGCGTCACCCCGCCGCCATATGTCCGGTGCAGCGACGCCAAAAACGCTCTACCTACCGGATCGTCGCCCGGCGGAACACGGTCACGGCGACGACGGTGAACAAGATCGCGTACGCGGCGACCACCGCGAGGCTCAGGCACGCCATGGCCGACGGGCTGCTCATGCCCCAGATGTCATGGAGGCCGACGCCACGCGGATCGACCAGGCCGTAGCGCATGACCGCAAGTGCGTGCGTGAGCGGAAGAACCTTGGCGAACGCAGCGAGCGCGGCGGGCATCGCCCCGATCGGGAAGAGCGAACCGGCGAAGAACCACGGCACGATCGCCACCGCGGGCAGCGCGCCGACGTACTCCTCCTGCGACGGGATGCGGTTGGCGAGGGTCTCGGCAACGCCGTACATGACCACCACCAAGCCGATGCTGGCGGCCAGGAACCACATGATCCCGGTGGCCGTGCCCGAGAACTCGGCACCGCGCAGAACTGCGGCAGTCACCAGCACCGAGAGCTGGAGACCGCTGACTGCGAGCGCGACGGCGAGGTTGCCCAGCACCAGGAGCGGGCGCCGCACCGGCGCCGCGATCAGGTCGCGCCGGGCGCCGCTGTCACGTTCGACGAAGAGTCCGATGCGCGCCAGCATGCAGTTGAGCGGCAGCAGCAACCCGACCGTGGCGATGGCGACGAAGCTCATGTAGTCGATGCCGCGCACGCTCGGGATCTGGTCGGCGAGCGCCGGAGCGATGACGAGCGCGAACAGCACCGGCGTGAGCAGCGGAACGAGGAGCTCTCGCGGCGTCCGGATGTTGAGCGCGAACCTGCGGCGTACGAGCGTGCTCAGCGCACCTGCGCTCCCAGGGGACGCCGCTGCTCTGGCGGTCGCCGCCGGTGAATGGTGCAG
>JBKPDN010000084.1:0-5001 GCA_046727875.1 Actinomycetota bacterium
ACCCAGCTCGAGGACAACCTCGGCGCCGTCGGGTGGCGGCTCGAGGAGGAGCACTGGCGGGCGCTGTCGTGGGCGAGCGCGTTCCCGCGCGGCTACCCGTACGACTTCATCGACTACTCCGACTCCGCTCACTGACGCGCGCCGGACGCGACAGGGCCCGGCCGCGGGGGCCGGGCCGTCGGCCTTCCCGGGACCTGTGCGGACTAGACCGCCAGCAGGTCGCGGGCGCCGGTGTCGGCGGAGGGATGGCGGAGCTTCGACATCGCCCGGGCCTCGATCTGGCGGATGCGTTCCCGGGTGAGGTTGAAGTACTCGCCGACTTCCTCGAGCGTGCGGGGCTCGCCCCGGTCGAGGCCGAACCGCAACGCGAGGATCTGCCGCTCGCGCTCGTCGAGCGGCGCGAGCAGCTTCTCGATCTCGGCCGGCAGCAACGCGGTGGCCGCGACCTCGAACGGCGACTCGGCCGAGCGGTCCTCGACGATGTCCCCCAGCTCGGCGTCGCCGTCCTCGCGCAGCGGCTCCGAGAGCGAGAGGGGTTCGGCCGCGAAGCGCAACGCCTCGGTGACCTTGTCCTCGGGCATCTCGACCTCGGCCGCGAGCTCGCTCAGCGTTGCCGGCCGGCCGAGCTTGAGCTCGAGACGTGACCGCGCCTTCTGCAGACGGGCGAGCGTGTCGCCGGCGTGCACGGGCAGTCGGATCGTACGACCGGTGTTGGCGATGCCGCGCGTGATCGCCTGGCGAATCCACCACGTGGCGTACGTCGAGAACTTGAAGCCCTTGCGCCAGTCGAACTTCTCGACCGCGTGCATCAGGCCGAGGTTGCCCTCCTGGATGAGGTCGAGGAGCGGCAGGCCCGACGCCTGGTACTTCTTGGCGATCGAGACGACGAGGCGCAGGTTCGACTGCACGAACGTGCGCTGGGCATCGTCGCCCTCGCGGGCAGTGCGGCGCAGCTCCCGCTTCTTGGCCGCGGTGAGGTCCTTGCCGGCCGACAGCAAATCGCCGCGCGCGGCGTTGCCGCCTTCGATGTGCTGGGCCAGCCGAACCTCGTCGTCCTTGGTGAGCAGCGGGTATTGCCCGATGTCGGTCAGATAGAGCCGGACGAGGTCTTCCTCGTCCCGCTCGACTCGCTCCTTCGCCACGAATGCCTTTCTCGCCTTGCGGTGGTTCGGTCAGCTAGTGGAGAACGGGGTGCACATACCAGGAGTTCCCAGGTTGGGTGGGAAGAAGTACCGGGTCGGTGCCTTGTCCCCAAGTACGATACCGACTCCGTCAAGGCAAGATTTCCACAAGCCGGGGCGGCTACTCGCACCGGGCCGCAAGGGGGTTCGTGGCCGATCTGGAGCTCGCCGTGATCATCGGGAGCTTCGAGGCCCGTACCGGCCGGCAAGGCGATCTCGCCGCCGTCCTCGCCAAGTACGTGGTCCTGACCCGCCGCCGGCCCGGCTGCCGCAACGTCGACCTGGTCGCCTCGGGCTCCGGTGCCGGCCGGCTCGTGGTGATCGAGAAGTGGGAGAGCGCCGACGAGGCCCGCGCTCATCTCGACGCGCCCGAAACCGTCGAGATGGCCCAAGCCGCCCGGGACGTGCTCGCCGGCGCGCCCGATCTCGACCTGTACGAGTCGATCAGCGCCCAGGACCTCGAATAGCTCAGCCCTGTGCTTTGAGCGTCTCCCTGCGGATCGCCGACTTCTGCTTCGGCCGGGGTCGGGGGTCGACGGCAGCGCACTCGGCGCACATCGACTCGAGCTCCGCCCACGTGAAGGTGTCGCCGGTCCAGAGCTTCTCGAACATCCGGTCGCCGAAGTCGGTGAACCCGTTGTAGAGGCGGAACACGTACTGGCGGCGCACCTTGCGACTGAACTCGCCGAGTCGCGCCGCGCGCCCCTCGGCCCACGTCTCCCACGCCGCGCGCTGCCCGTCCGTGAGCTCCTCGTCGCTCGGCGCGTCGGCGAAGTCGGGTCGGAGCCGATCACTCCCTCGGAACAGCGCCATGGCGAGCTCCGCCCGCCCCAGCTGCTCGTTGAACACGGCGCGGTGGCGACCGTCCTCGAAGTTCGCGCCCGAGAACCACAGCTCGACGCGGCCGTCCACGACGTCCGCGGTGCTGCCCGTGAGCGGCAGCGGGAGCTCCTCGTCGATCTCGATCCGCACCGGCGCGTCGTCGGGGATCCCGACCTTGGCCGCGAGCTCTTCGGCGACTCCCGCGATCACACCGGCGTCGTACTCGACCAGCGTGAACTGCTCGGGCGTGACCTCGACGCGCGCCACCGTTACGACGCGCGCGACTCGGCGGTGGCCGCAGCCTCCGCCTCCGCCTGCGCTTCGACGGTGACCTCAGAAAGCTCGTCGATCTCGTCGTTGCTGAAGCCGGCCATCTCGCGGAACTTGCGCGCCAACTGGATCGGGTTCTCGTCCGTCTCGCCGCGGAACCCGCCCAAGCTGAACAGCTTGTCGACCGTGCGCTGGAACTCGAGCGCCTTCTCCCGCCGCTCGGGATCGTTCTCGGTCAGCCGGCGCAGCCAGTCCGAGCCCATCTTCACGTGCGTGACCTCGTCGGCGAGCATCCAGTCCTCGCACGCCGCCAGCACGGGGTCGCCCGAGTTGTCACCGAAGAGCTTCATCGTGTTGAACACGTCGATGGCCAGGCCTTCGAGAGCGCGGTTCACGCCCGTCAGGCGCAACAGCGCGTCCTCGGCGCAGGCTGCCTCGTACAGGAACGTCGCCTCGCTGAACTCACCGATCTCGGTGCCCATGTGCTCGGCGAGCTTCACCGAGATCTCGCAGTGGCGCGACTCGTCCCACGACTGACGGGCCATGTCGAGCTTGAGCTGGAACGGAACGTCTTTGTCGTCGAAGTCGAACGTGGTCCGTCCCGCCCCTTCGAGGGCCTGGAGCTCGCCCATGAAGATGCCGTGCATCAGCTGACGCGCACGGTCGGGCGCCGCCGGACGCTCGGGCTCGAGCTTGGCCGAGCCCGTGTTGCGCTCGGCGACCTTCATCTGGCGTGGATCCATCATGGCGTCCTGGATCTGGACCCGCACGAAGCGGGAGTCGCGCGCCAGCTCCTCGACCGGGAGGATCTTCTTCATCCGACTGCTACCCCCTCCGACGCGTCTGCGTCGGTATCCACTTCTTTCCCGATGGTACCGGGGCCGGTGATCCCACCGGCTTCGACGATCAGCTGCTCCAGCTCGCGCTGTCGGTTTGCAGCCCGTTCGACCTCTTCGGGCGATTCGATCAGCGACTGGAGCAGCATCTCGCCCTCGCGCCAGTCGTCGAACTCGTCCTGGAGGATGAACTTCAAGGAGCGCATCGTCGGCGCGTCGGTGATGCGGCTCGTCGCGTTGAGGTGGAAGGTGTACGCCGCGATCTTGCGCGGGATGAGCACGCGGTACACGCCGACGAGCTTCTCGATCGTCAGCTCCGGCGCTTCCGGATCGCGTACCGCGTCGACGAACGCGACCATCGCGTCGTTCGGTGGCTCCGTGAGCCGCTCGGTGTTCATCTCGCGCAGCTCGGGGAGGCGCTTGTTCCACAGCTCGGCGTGCCACGCGTGGTGGTAGCAGTGCCGGCCGAGGACGAGCTTCACGTCGAGCTCCGGGACGGTGGCGACCCAGCCGCCGAGCGCCTCGAACAGGCGCATCTCGATCCACTTGTAGTTCCCCACCCGCCGGGCGGACTCGACCACACCGAACAGGCCGGGGAGCTCGCGCCGGTCCCACGGTGCGAAGGCAGGGCGGGGCTCGCCGGGCTCGGTCACGCGCTGCACCCCCGATTCGCTCGCGACTGACGGGGTCATTCTCACCATCGCTTGACCGGGCGGTCAAGTGACGGAGGGCACAGTCGGCCCAGCTGCGTGCCTGCGAGGGCAGCGCAGGTTGCGAGCTCGAAGATCCTGCGCAGCTCCACGAAGCGCGCCTTGGCGCTGGTCGGGGTGATGAGCGCGTTGACGGCGACGGTCGTCGAGCGCGAGCCGTCCCGGGTCGCGGCGACGAAGCTCGTATAGCCCGGGAGGTTGCCGGTGTGCCCGTACACCGTGCCGCAGCGCGTCTGGTACCGGAAGATGCCCAGACCGGCCTCGTTCTTCCCGGGCCCGGGGGGCTCTGAGCCACCTACCACGAACCGGAACTGCTTGCGCGCCGTGGCCTTGTTGGTGGTCGCGCCGGTCGCGTACCCACGCATGAAGGTGTTGACGTCGCTCGACGTGGAGACGATCCCGCCTGACGCCCAGCTCCAGCCCCCCGCCAGCCCCTCGCTCAGGTCCTCCGGCGGCGTCGGCGGGTTGACCGTGTACCCGTGGAGATACGGGAGGGGCATCGTGGAGTCGCGCGGCAGTGTCGTGCCCGTCAGCCCCAGCGGACCGTAAACCCGCTCCTGGAGCAGATCCTCGTACGGACGGCCCGTCGCGGCCTCGACCATGAGCGCGACGACGACGTTGTCCGAGCTCGAGTAGCGGTACTCGGAGCCAGGCTCGAACCCGAGCTTCGTGGTCGGGACGAACGAGAGCAGCTCGGCCGGAGACGCCGGTGGGTCGAGCGGCGCCGCGCTGATTGCGTCCGTCCACTTCTTCCCGGCGTAGTCGGGGATGCCGCTCGTGTGCTGCAGGGCCTGCGCCAGCGAGACCTTCTTCCACTCCTTCGGGAGCGTCGGCAACCATTTGCCCACCGTGTCGTCGAGGGAGAGCGTCTTGTCCGCGACCAACGACAGCGCGACCGCCCCGTTGAACGTCTTCGACATGCTCGCGATCCGAAAGTGGTCGTCGGGCGTGGGAGGTGAACCCATCGACACGTCACCTGCGCCTGCCGCGTGCACCTTGACCTCCTCGCCGCGCTGCACCACGGAGATGGCGCCGGGCGCCCCGCCCTGGGCTTGCACGAGCTTCTGGAGCGCCTGGTCGAGCGCGGCGTCGGCGGCCTCGGGCTTCGGGGGTTTGGCGCCGTACGCGGCGTGTGCCAGGCCGCCGACCAGGATCGTCACGACGGCGAGCGCCGCGATCCGG
>JBKPDN010000085.1:0-14433 GCA_046727875.1 Actinomycetota bacterium
GGCGCCCGTCGGCGGGCTGGGATGGCCACGCCCGCTCCTCGAGCTCCCGCCGCACGCCGCGAGCGAGAGCGCGACCGTCGCCAGGATGACCAGCCGCCTCATACCCGGTGAGGCGGCTCCGCAGCCTCTCCGGTTCCCGCCTCGCCGGGGGTCGAGCCGGCGCCGTTCCGCTTGCGGTGCCAGCGGATGCCGCCCTCGATGGCGGCGAGGAGCGTGTCGTTGTCACGCGACAGGCGCTTGTGGATCCATCGTTCGAGCCCGAGGCGTCGCATCCACGGATTGAACGTCTCGTACCGCTCGGTGAAGTGGATGCGGGTGCGGCCGTCGCCGAGGTCCTCGAGGCGGGTGAAGCCCTCGGCCCGCGACCACAGCGGCTTGCCCACGGCGTCGTAGCGCCACGACTCGTGCGGTTTCACCTCGGTGAGCCACTCCCACGACTGGCCCACGCCGCCCGACAGGAGCACGCGCGGGACGGGGAACGTGCAGTGGCGGACGAGGCCGTTCCCCGCCTCGTCGCCGGGGTGCAGGATGTCGATGCTCCCGATCTTGTTCTTGGGGCGGTCGTTGCCGCGGTACCAGAAGACCTCCCACACCTCCCGCGGCGACGCGTCCACGTCGATCGAGAACGAGTGCTCTTGCATGGACCGAGACTACGGGTACCGTCGGGCGGCGACGGCGGCTTTGCCGACCGTCGCCGCAGAGCCGGAGCTTGCGACGGCGCAGAGGAGTATCTGATGCCCGGTGAGATGGACGTGGCCGACTCCGTCCTCGACCTCATCGGCAACACGCCGCTGGTGCGGCTCGGGCGCGTCGGCCGCGGCCTCACGTGCGACCTCCTCGCCAAGATGGAGACCACGAACCCGGGCGGCTCGGTGAAGGACCGCCCCGCGGTGGCGATGGTCGACGCCGCCGAGCGCGACGGCCTGCTGAAGCCCGGGGGCACGATCGTCGAGCCCACGTCGGGCAACACCGGCGTCGGCCTCGCGATCGTCGCCGCCCAGCGTGGCTACCGCTGCATCTTCGTGATGAGCGACAAGATGAGCGAGGAGAAGGTCGCGCTCTTGCGCGCGTACGGCGCCGAAGTCGTCGTGTGCCCGACGGCGGTGCCGCCCGAGCATCCTGATTCGTACTACTCGACCGCGGAGCGGCTCGTGCGGGAGACGCCCGACTCGTTCCGGCCCGACCAGTACTCGAACCCGGCCAACCCGGCCGAGCATCAGCGCTCAACCGGTCCGGAGGTGTGGCGGCAGACGGCCGGTCGCGTGACGCACTTCGTCGCCGGCATCGGTACCGGTGGGAGCATCACCGGTGTCGGGCGTTTCCTCAAGGCGCAGAACCCCGACGTGCAGATCATCGGCGCCGACCCGGAGGGCTCGGTGTACTCCGGCGGCGCGGGTCGGCCGTATCTCGTCGAGGGCGTGGGCGAGGACTTCTGGCCGTCGACGTACGACCCCGCCGTCGTCGACCGCGTGGTGCGCGTGAGCGACGCCGAGTCGTTCGCGATGGCGCGGCGCGTCACCCGCGAGGAGGGGTTGCTGATCGGCGGGTCGTGCGGCACCGCGGTACACGCTGCGCTCGTCGTCGCGCAGGAGCTCGGGCCCGACGCGGTCGTCGTCGTGCTCGTCCCCGACTCCGGGCGGAACTACCTGTCCAAGATCTTCGACGAGCAGTGGATGCTCGACTTCGGATTCGTGCGCGGGAGTGCCGGACCGTGCGCAGGTGACGTGCTGGGCGCCAAGGAGAAGGACAGCCGGATCCCCGACCTCGTGCTGATCACGCCGGAGGAGCCGGCGCGGCGGGCCATCGGCACGATGCGTGACCTCGGCGTCTCGCAGGTGATCGTGAGCGTCACCACCGACGAGCCGCTGGCGGCGAAGGAGGTGAGCGGCGTCGTCAACGAGCTCGAGCTCATGGACCGCGCCTTCGGCGACGCGTCGGTGCTCGACCGGCCGGTGAAGGAGGTCATGAGCCCGAACATGCCGATGGTCGGGGTGGGCGAGCCGGTCTCCAGGCTCGTCGGCCAGCTCGACCGGGCGCCGTCGGTGCTCGTCCTCGACGGCGGCCACCCGGTCGGCGTGCTGACCCGTTCCGACGTCCTGTCGTTCCTCGCCTCCCGTTCGCCCGGATGAGCCGTCCCGAACGACGACGGTTTTGGCGTCGCTCGACCGGACATATGGCGGAGCAGCGACGCCGAAATCCCGCAGGCGACGAGTTCGAGACGCGCGCCGTCCACGCGGGCCAGGAGCCCGACCCGGCGACGGGCGCGGTCGTGCCGCCCATCTCGCTGGCGTCGACGTTCCTCCAGGACGCGGTGGGGGAGCATCGCGGCTACGAGTACGCGCGCTCCTCGAATCCGACGCGGGCCGCGCTCGAGGCGTGCATCGCCGACCTCGAGGACGCGGCGCACGGGCTCGCGTTCGCCAGCGGCATGGCCGCCGAAGACGCCGTGCTGCGCGCCGTGCTGCGACCCGGCGACCACATCATCATTCCCGCCGACGCGTACGGCGGTACATACCGGCTCGGCGCGCAGATCTACGAGCCGGCCGGCATCAGCTGGTCGGCCGTCGACCTCGGCGACCACGCCGCACTCGCCGGCGCGTGGCGCGACGAGACAAAGGTCCTCTGGGTCGAGACGCCGACGAACCCGCTGCTCTCTGTGGTCGACATCGCAGCGGCAGCCGGCCTCGCCCACGAGCGGGGGGCCCTCGTCGTCGTCGACAACACCTTTGCCACGCCGTACCTCCAGCTCCCGTTGCGGCTCGGCGCCGACGTCGTCGTGCACTCCAGCACCAAGTACCTGGGCGGGCACTCGGACGTCGTCGGCGGGCTCGTGGCGGTCAGTGACGGCGCGCTGGCCGAGCAGATGGCGTTCGTGCAGAACGCGGCGGGCGCGGTGCCGGGGCCCTTTGACTGCTACCTCGTGCTGCGGGGCGTGAAGACCCTCGCCGTCCGCATGGACCGCCACTGCGCGAACGCGCGCGCGGTGGTGGCGCTGCTCGCCGAGCACCCGGCCGTTGCGCGCGTGTTGTACCCCGGCTTGCCCAGCCATCCGGGCCACGACGTCGCCCGCCGGCAGATGCACGACTTCGGCGGCATGGTGTCGTTCACCGTGGCGGCCGGCGAGGAAGCGGCGCTCAAGCTCGTCGCATCCACGCGGCTGTTCGCGCTGGCGGAGTCGCTCGGCGCGGTCGAGTCGCTCATCGAGCACCCGGCCCGGATGACGCACGCGTCGGCGGCCGGCTCGCCGCTCGCCGTCGACCCGTCGCTCGTCCGACTCTCGGTCGGCATCGAGAGTGCCGAGGACCTCGTCGATGATCTGCGCCAGGCGCTTGACGCGGTGGGGTGAGCGGCACCCATACTGGCGGCGACCATCGAATCAAAGAGAGAAGGCAGGAATGGCAGGCTTTGTCCAGATCATCCAGTACAAGACGTCGAAGTTCGACGACATGATGAAAGTGGCCGACAAGTTCCGTGAGCAGACCGCGGGTCGGCGCACGGTGGCGCGGGTCATGGCCTGCAGGGACCGTGACAACCCGGGCCAGTTCATGACGATCGCCGAGTTCCCGTCCTACGAGGCGGCGATGAAGAACAACGACCTGCCCGAGACGCAGGAGCTCTCCGGCGAGATGATGAAGCTGGCCGACGGGCCGCCGACCTTCTACAACCTCGACCTCGAGCGGGTCGACGAAGACTGAGGGTTCGTCTCGCGGCGACGGCGACAAGGGATATTTCGTGACGCTTCACCAGTACGTCGTGTTCGACCCGCTGTTCTCGGACGCCGACGCCGAGGGCATGGTCGATCTCTGCGAGCGGTTCGGTCGCTACGGCATGTACTCGGCGGAGAACGACGGCGGGGCCGCGGAGGCGGCGGCTTTGCCGACCGCCGGAGCAGGAGCTCGAGCCCGCGAGAGCGACCAGTGGAGAGGGCTCGGGGAGGGCCTCACCCAGCGGCACGACGCTGTTCTCAACTATCTGCGGGCGGGTGGCATGCACGGGGCCGGCGAACCGGTCTCTGTGCTTGCCGCCCGCACGAACTACTTCCGCGAGGAGTACGCGTACGGGACCCGGAGCCTGATCGAGGGGATCGACCCCTTCCTCTTCCACGACGGATTCGTCGAGGCGGCCCAGCACATCCACGGCCGGCGCGTGGTCGAGCCCGCGATCGTGTTCGCCAACCTCATGGTCCCGGGCCAGGAGCTGGCGTTGCACACCGACGTGCCCGAGTTCCGCGGCGTCAATCGCAAGAACCATCCCCAGTGGCTGCTCGTCGCCATGCGCCATTCGGGCCTGTTCGAGGACTGGCGCATGCCGATCGCGACCGGAGTCGCATGGTTCCACGACTGCGACGGCGGCGAGTTCGCGTTCTACCCCGACGGCGCCGAGGGCGCGCCCGTGTACCACAAGGTCGCGTACAACACCGCGCTGCTCGTCGACACCGACAGCGTGTTCCACGGCGTCGACCGCGTCGCCCCCGCCGAGGCGACCGAGCTCCCGGCGCTCAAGCCCGGGATGCAGCTGACGTTCGAGGGCGACCGGCGGTGGTCGGTGCGCGACGGCGACGAGGTCGTCGCCGAGTACCCGTGGGACGAGCTGCGGTTCTCGATCTCGTGGAAGGCGTACTGCTTCACCGACGAGGCCGAGCGCGACGCGTGGCGCACACACACCGACGATCTGTCGCTCGACGAGACGCTCGCCACGCTGACCCAGGACCTGCGCGCGAGGGGACGCATCGATGGTGACCTGCCGCCGCCGCGCGAGCTCGCGCTCATGATCATCGACGAGTACATCCGCTTCCCCCCACCAGTGGCCGCGTAACACCTGTCCGCTCGGGGGCGCGTATGCCGCCTCGCAAGTCTGGGTATCAGCAGAGCATGCTCGACTCCCCGGTGCTGCCGGAAGTGCTGAGCGCGGGTGGGCAGTCACTCGACGACCTGCGCACCGAAGCTGCGACGTGCGAAGCGTGCGACCTGTCCAAGCTCGGCACGCAGACCGTCTTCGGCGAGGGCCCGACGCGCGCCGACCTGATGCTGATGGGCGAGCAGCCCGGCGACCAGGAGGACCGCGCCGGGCGCCCGTTCGTCGGCCCCGCGGGCAAGATCCTGGACCGGGCGCTCGGGGAGGCGGGCATCGCGCGCGACCGCGTCTACGTCACGAACGCGGTGAAGCACTTCAAGTGGAAGCCGCAGGGGAAGGTCCGGTTGCACCAGAAGCCGAACGCCAAGGAGATCGCAGCGTGCCGCATCTGGTGGACCCAGGAGCTCGCAGTCGTGAAGCCCAAGGTGCTGTGCTGCCTCGGCGCGACGGCGGCGCAAGCGGTGTTCGGCTCGAAGTTCCGGGTCACGAGGCAGCGCGGCGAGTTCATCGAGCTCGCGCCCGGCGTGCAGGGAACGGCGACCATCCACCCGTCGGCGATCCTGCGCGCCGACGAGGAGCGCCGCCAGGTCGAGTTCGACGACCTCGTCGACGACCTCCGCGCCGTCGCGGAACGCCTTTCCTGATGCGTGCGCTGGGGGCCTATATGTCCCCCTACGCACGCATCGTCAGACGCGTTGCCCCAGCAGCTTGCGGTTCTTGAACTGCGCCTTGAGGTAGTCGCGGTTCAGGAGGGCGATGAAGTCGATGCTGATCTCCTTGGGGCACGCCGCCTCGCACTCGCCGTGGTTCGTGCAGCTGCCGAACAGGTCCTCCATCGTCTCCACCATCCCGGCGATGCGCTGGTAGCGCTCCGGCTGCCCCTGGGGGAGCAGGCCGAGGTGCGCGACCTTGGCCGCGGTGAAGAGCTGCGCGGCGCTATTCGGGCACGCCGCCACGCAGGCCCCGCAGCCGATGCACGCAGCGGCGTCCATCGACGAGTCCGCCGCCTCCTTCGGCACGAGCATGAGGTTCGCGTCGGGCGCGCTGCCTGTCGGCGCCGTGATGTAGCCGCCGGCCTCGACGATGCGGTCGAGGGAGCTGCGGTCGACGACGAGGTCCCGGATGATCGGGAACGCCGCTGCCCGCCACGGCTCGACGGTGATCGAGTCGCCGTCGCGGAACTTCCGCATGTGCAGCTGGCACGTGGCCGTGCCCTTTTCGGGACCGTGGGCGCGTCCGTTGATCATCATGGCGCACGAGCCGCAGATGCCCTCGCGGCAGTCGTGGTCGAAGGCGACGGGCTCCTTGCTGTCGGCGATGAGGCGCTCGTTGAGGACGTCGAACAGCTCGAGGAACGACATGTCGGGGCTCACGTCGTCGACGTCGTACTCCTCGAAGTGCCCCCCGTCGTTCGGCCCGGCCTGGCGCCACACGCGCAGGTGGACCCGCATCGCCGTCGCCATTACTTGTAGCTCCGTTGCGCGAGCTCGACGGCCTCGAAGCCGAGGTCCTCGCGGTGCAGGGTCGGCTTCTCGTCCACGCCGGTGAACTCCCACGCCGCCACGTACGAGAAGTTGTCGTCGTCGCGCAGCGCCTCGCCGTCCTCGGTCTGGTGCTCGACCCGGAAGTGGCCGCCGCAGCTCTCCTCGCGGTGCAGCGCGTCGAGGCACATGAGCTCGGCGAACTCGAGGAAATCCGCCACGCGACCTGCCTTCTCGAGTGACTGGTTGAAGGTCTCGTTCTCGCCCAGCACCCGTACGTCGGCGTGGAACTCCGCCCGCAGGGGCGGGATCTCACCCAGCGCCTTCTTCAGGCTGTCGGCGCTGCGCTCCATGCCGCAGTTCTCCCACAGCACCTTGCCGAGCTCGCGGTGGAACCAGTCGACGGACCGGCTGCCGTTCACCGCCAGCAGTGCGCGCACCCGCTCGTCGACCTCGCGCTCGATGCCGGCGAACACGGGGTCGCTGATGGGGACGGGCGGGTCCCCGAGGAGTCCGGCGAGGTAGTCGCTGATCGTGTTGGGCAACACGAAATAGCCGTCCGCCAGCCCTTGCATCAACGCGCTGGCGCCGAGCCGGTTGGCGCCGTGGTCGGAGAAGTTCGCTTCACCCAGCACGTAGAGGCCGGGGACGTTGCTCATCAGGTTGTAGTCGACCCACAGCCCGCCCATCGTGTAGTGCACCGCGGGGTAGATGCGCATGGGCACGACGTACGGGTCCTCGCCCGTGATGCGGTCGTACATCTGGAAGAGGTTGCCGTACCGCTCTTCGATCGCATCGGTGCCCAGCCGCTGCATGGCCTCCGAGAAGTCGAGGTAGACGCCGTTCTTCAGCGGGCCGACGCCGCGACCGGAGTCGACTTCGCGCTTGGCTGCACGCGACGCGACGTCGCGCGGCACGAGGTTCCCGAACGCCGGGTACCGGCGCTCGAGGAAGTAGTCGCGCTCGCTCTCGGGGATGCGGTCGGGAGGCCGGGGGTCGTCCATCTGCTTCGGCACCCAGATGCGGCCGTCGTTGCGCAACGACTCGCTCATCAGTGTGAGCTTGGACTGGAACTCGTCGCTGGCGGGGATGCACGTCGGGTGAATCTGGGTGAAGCACGGGTTCGCCATCAGCGCGCCCCGGCGGTGCGCACGCCAGATGGCGGTCACGTTGCTGTTCTTGGCGTTCGTCGACAGGTAGAAGGCGTTGCCGTACCCGCCGGTCGCGAGCACGACGGCGTGGGCGGAGTGCGAACTCACCTCGCCCGTCACGAGATCACGGGTGACGATCCCGACGGCGCGCCCGTCCTTGAGGACGACGTCGAGCATCTCCGCACGTGGGTACAGCTCGACGGTGCCGGCGTGCACCTGCCGGGCGAGGGCCTGGTAGGCGCCGAGCAGCAGCTGCTGGCCGGTCTGGCCGCGGGCGTAGAACGTGCGCGACACCTGCGCTCCGCCGAACGATCGGGTGTCGAGCAGGCCGCCGTACTCGCGGGCGAACGGGACGCCCTGGGCGACGCACTGGTCGATGATCTCGACGCTGATCTGGGCGAGCCGGTACACGTTGGCTTCACGGGACCGGTAGTCGCCGCCCTTGATCGTGTCGTAGAACAGGCGCTCGATGCTGTCGCCGTCGTTCTTGTAGTTCTTCGCCGCGTTGATCCCGCCCTGGGCGGCGATGCTGTGCGCGCGCCGAGGCGAATCGTGGAACGTGAACACCTTGACCCGGTAACCGAGCTCGCCCAGCGTGGCCGCGGCTGCTCCGCCGGCCAGGCCCGTCCCGACCACGATGACGTCGAACCGGCGACGGTTGGCCGGCGCGACGAGCTTCTCGTGCAAGCGGTGGTTGTCCCACTTGTCGGCGATGGGCCCCTCGGGAATCTTGGCGTCGAGCTCACCGATCACGCTGCACCTCCACGCGCTCAGCTGACCCAGCCGGCCTGCACGGCGATGGGCACGCTGATGTAGCCGCCTGTCACCACGACGGCGAAGCCGACGGCGAAGTAGCGGCGCCACACGTTGAACCGGGGGTTGTTCCAGCCGACGCTCTGGAACAGGCTCCAGCCGCCGTGGAACAGGTGGATGCCAAGGGCGATGCAGGCGGCGATGTACGCCAGCGCGACCGGCACCCGCTGGAAGCTGGCGATCGTGTTCCGGTACACCTCACCCCGCACGTAGCCGGGGTTGGCGGCGCCCCAGGTGAGGTCGAGGATGTGGAACACGAGGAACAGGCCGACGATGATCCCCGTCCACCGCATCGTGCGCGACGCGAAGTTGGCCGCCACGTAATCGCGTCGCGACTGGTAGCGCTGCGGACGGGCGCGCCGGTTGACCATCGTGAGCGCGTACGCGGCGTGGATGTGGAACACGAGGGCGAGGATGATCGTCACCCGCAGCAGCCACAGCGCCATGCTGCGCGGGAACGGCGGGTCGAGGAGGTCGCGCAGCCACTCGCCGTAGCTGTCGATCTGGCGGGCGCCCTCGAACACGTGGAGGTTCCCGACCATGTGGGCGAATACGTAGCCCATCAGCACGATGCCGCTGACGGCCATCACCCACTTCTTGCCGATATCCGACCGGTAGAACTGGACGAAGAAGGGCAACCGTCGTTTCCGGGCCGGCGGGGGCGGCGGAGCCGTGGACCCGAACTCCTCGGCCAGCTCGTCGGCGTCGTCGGCGCCCGCCTGCTCGTCGGCGGTGGAGACCTCTTCTTCCGTGCGGGCCACGGCTTCGACGCTAGCCCCGGGCCTCCTGCCGGACCGAAGCGAGCACAACGGCGTCGTAGTGGTTCTCGACCCGCCCCAATGACGGGTGTTCGAGGGTCACCGACGCCTGTCGCACGCCGTCGAGGTCGACGCGCCCGACGTAGGTGACGGCGTCGGCGGCGATCCCGCCCGTGAAGCGACCGAGCAGGCCGCTCTCGCCGGTCACCTCGATCACGGCGTCGTCGAGCGTGTCACCACGTTCATTCGCGACGTGGACGAGGCCCTTGCGCGGCTCGAGCATGGGCAGGACCACGCGGCATGCGTCGCGCAGCGCGGCGTACCCGCGCTTCGGCACCCGTTCGTGGTCGAGCACCGACCACGTGACGGCGGGATGTCCGTCGGCGAAGCAGAAGTGGCAGAACCCGCCCGTCGGCGCGTACTTGAGGCGGCGCAGGTCCTCGACCTGGAGCTGCACGAGCGCGGCCTGGTACGCCTGCGTCGCGGCGCGCCACTCGTCGAACGTCTCGTAGTCGTCGGTCGGGACCAGTCGGTCGAACACCAGCTTCTGGCACGCGTGGTGCTCGAACAGTCGCTCCCAGTCGAGCTTGGGCCACTGCTCGGGTTCCATGAACCCGGCGGACTCGGGGACGGCCTGCGCGCCGAACTCGGTGACGAAACGGGCGAGGCGGGGCACGGCTCGCAGCGCGGACGCGAGACCGTCGAGCGTCCCGTGGTACCAACCGAAATAGAAGTGGCTGTCCGTGCCGGGACTGCCGAGGCTCGGCAGCACGCCCGAGTGCGGGTCGACGGCCCGGCTCGGGTCGGCGCGGTGCAGGGCCCGCGTGATCGAGCGGTCGAGCACGTTCTTGTTCCAGGTCGGCAGCAGCATCGATCCGCCGAGACGCATCTTCGCTCGCGTGGTGAGCGGCTCACCGGGCGCGATGTCGACCGCCAGCGGCTCGTTGTGGGCACACCACAGGACGATGCTCGGGTGATGGCCGAGCTCGTCGACCATCGTCCGGGCTTGGCGCACCGCGGGCTTACGGACACCGCGCGCGTAGCCCCATTGGAGCGGGAAGTCCTGCCACAGCAGCAGCCCGGCGGCGTCAGCGGCGTCGTAGAGCTCGGGCCGCGACACGTGCGCGTGCAGGCGCAGCAGGTCGAGGTTTGCGTCGAGTGCGAGCTGCACATCGCGCGCCAGCTCGTCGGGCGTCGCCTCGCCGAGCTGCATGCGTGACGGACCCTGGTTCGATCCCATCACGAACAGCCGCTCCCCGTTCACGCGCAGCTGCCACCGGCGCCACTGGATCTCACGGAACGCGGTGCGCAGCGTGCGCCCGTCGCTCCGCTCGCCGGCGACCTCGACCACAACGTCGATGTCGCACCGCGGCTGGTCACCGAGGCGGCGTGGCCACCACCGCGGCGGATGATCGACGTCGAGCGTCCACGTGAGGTGGTTGTCGCCGCCGGCGAGCGTGACCTCGCGGGGCGCCTCGAGGAGCGTTTCCCCGTCGGGACCGGTGACCCGGGCGACCAGGCGCGCCGGCCGCGGCGCGGGCTCGCCTTCGCCGCCGCCGTTCGCGGCGTCGAGCGTGAGGTCGAGCAGCAGGCGGCCGCGTTCTTCACTGGCCTCGGTGCACACGCCGCGGACCCGCGCGATCCGGACGGGACCCGTCTCGACCACACGGACCGGACGCCACAACCCGCCCGGGTTCCAATCGGGGTCGAGGTTGTCCCAGTGGGAGAACACGCCGGTGATCAGGCGCTTGGCCGTGCGGTCCGACTGCCGGGGGCAGCCGACCTCCACCGCGAGCGCGTGCTCCTCGTTGCGCCGCAGCGCCTCGGTCACCTCGAGCGCGTGCGGGGAGAAGTAGCCCTCGGTGGCGCCGAGGTAGTCGGCGTCGATCCAGACGTCCCCGAAGTAGAAGACGCCGTCGAGGACGACGAAGGCGCGCCGGTGGTCGTCGAGGCGGGGGCGGTCGAAGCGGCGGCGGTAGAGCACGGGCCCGTCCGTGAGCGTGAAGCCGTCCGAGGAGCGCCAGTGGCCCGGGACGGGGATCTCGGGCCACGCGCCGTCGTCGAAAGCGCGCTCGACGAAGCGCTGATGCAGATCCCCCTCGGCGACGTGGGCGCGCCACGTCCCCGAGAGGTCGGGGGCGCCCGGTTCCGGGCTCAGGTGGCGGTCTCGGCCGAGTCGGTGTGCTCGGCCGCGCCGGTCCCGGAGCCGCCCTTCTGGCGCTGGATCTCCTTCTGGATCGCGCGGTGCTCCCAGTTCTTCACCCAGTCGCTGCCGCTGAAGAAGACGCTGCAGCCGTGCAGCACCAGGCCGAGACCCCAGAACACGGTGGCCCACAGGAAGTCCCACCCCACGGCGGCGAGGAAGATGACGTTGAGGACGACGAAGAAGAACGCGTGCACGTAGAAGCCCTTCTTGGCGTCGACCCGCCGCTTCGCCTCCTGGTACTGCTCGTCCTGCTCGTCGGCCATCGTGCGCTCCTCTCGCCTTCCGTGGTCGGCTCGGGTCCGGCTCAGCTTAGGGTCGGCGCTCGGCGGGGAACATCCCGCTGATACGCTCCCAAACCGGCAGGGGCGTCGACTTTTCCCCGTGTGGTTCGAGATCGCCCTTCCGCAACCTGGAGAGTGCAATGACCCGTCCCGGAACCCTCGGCGAACTGCGAGCGAGCGGTTGGGAGTCGCGGCCGGTCAAAGCGGAGGTCCGGGCGAACGCGCTGGCCCGCATCGCGACGGGCAAGCCGCTGGTCGACGGGGTCATCGGTTTCGGCGACACGGTGCTGCCGCAGCTCGAGAACGCGCTGCTCGCCGGCCACGACGTCATCTTCCTCGGCGAGCGGGGACAGGCGAAGACGCGCATCATCCGCTCCCTTGTCGACCTGCTCGACGAGTGGACGCCGACGATCGCAGGCAGCGAGATCAACGACGACCCGTACGCGCCGATCTCGCAGCACGCGCGGCTGCTGCACGCGGAGCGCGGCGAGGACACCCCGATCGAGTGGGTGCACCGCGAGCGGCGATTCGGGGAGAAGCTCGCCACGCCCGACACGTCGATCGCCGACCTCATCGGCGAGGTCGACCCGATCAAGGTCGCCGAAGGCCGCTACCTGGCCGACGAGCTCACGATCCACTACGGGCTCGTCCCGCGCACCAACCGCGGGATCTTCGCCATCAACGAGCTGCCCGACCTCGCCGAGCGCATCCAGGTCGGCCTGCTCAACGTGCTCGAGGAACGCGACGTCCAGATCCGCGGCTACAAGATCCGGCTCCCGCTCGACCTGATGCTGGTCGCGTCGGCCAACCCGGAGGATTACACCAACCGCGGGCGCATCATCACGCCGCTCAAGGACCGGTTCGGCGCCCAGATCCGCACCCACTATCCCCTCGACGTGGACGTCGAGATGGAGGTGGTCGCCCAGGAGGCGCAGCCGCTCGCGGCCGAGCAGCTCTCGGTGCACGTGCCGGAGTTCATGGCCGAGATCATCTCCGAGCTCACGCAGCAAGCTCGCCGCTCACCGCACATCAACCAGCGCTCCGGCGTCTCGGTGCGGTTGTCGATCACCAACTACGAGACGCTTGTCGCCAACGCTTCACGGCGCGCGCTGCGCAACGGCGAGCGCGAGGTGGTCCCGCGGGTGAGCGACCTCGACGCGCTGGTCGCGTCGACGGCCGGGAAGATCGAGTTCGAGACGCTCGACGACGGCCGTGAGGAGCAGGTGCTCGAGCGCATCGTCAAGGCGTCGGTGCTCGAGGTCTTCCGGGCCCGTACCCGACCCGAGCATCTGGCTCCCTTGGTCGCCTCGTTCGACGAGGGCGTGACCGTCCACACCGGTGAGGACGTCCCCGCGTCCGAGTACGCCGCGCTGCTGCCGAAGCTGAGCGGCCTGCGCGACGCCCTCGCGGATCTCGGCGTGGGCGAAACGCCGGCCGGTGTCGCCTCCGCCGTCGAGTTCGTGCTCGAGGGGCTCCATCTCTCCAAGCGCCTGAACAAGGACGCCGTCGCCGGGAAGGCCACCTACCGCGGTCGCGGATAGCCCCGAGAGGCGGCCCGACGGGATCGCCTCCTCCTCCACGGTTGCGTAAGTCGTCGTCGGCGACCCATCGGGCCGCCTCTTCCTATCCGCGCCACACTTGTTGTGTGAGAAGTGGGCAGCTCGACGCCGTCGATTACTACGCCGAGCTCGGGGTCGGACCCGATGCCACGTCGGCCGAGATCGCCGCGACGTACCGGGCGCTGGTGAAGACGCTCCACCCGGACGCCCGTCCCACCGACCAGGCTGCCGCCGAGCGGTTCACACGGGTCACGGTCGCGTATCGGGTACTCGCCGACGTGGGGCGGCGGCGGGATTACGACGAGCGGCGGACGCACGGCCTCGCGCCGGTCGCGCACCGGACAGCGGCCACCGGCGTCCCGCCGACAGCCGAGGCACCGCCGAGCCGGCGTGGCGCGCGCTGGGCCATCATCGGCGGTGTGGTGTGCATGGTCGCCGGCATCGCGGTCGCCGCTCTGATCATCAGCCTGCAGCGGCACGACGCCGAGCTCCGCAGCCGCGGCACGCCCGCGACCGCCACCGTGGTCCTGGCCGGCAGCGAGCGGCGCCTGCAGTTCACGACCGCCACCGGCCGGCTGATCAACGCGCCCGAGCCACTACGCACCGGGACCGGCGAGGCGCCCGTCGGCGCCCACGTCGGGATCCGCTACGACCCCGCGCACCCCACTCAGGTCATCACCTCGGAGGACAAGCTCGCACGCGACATCACGCTCTGGATCGTCGCAGTGAAGCTGCTGGTGGTCGGGGCCTTCTTCGTCGGCTTCGGGGTGCACCGCTTGCGTCGGACACCCCACTCGGCCGCGCGATAAGAATCACCCCGTGCGGCGCCTCCTCGTCCTCGCGTTGGGCGTCGCTGCGTTCGTACTTCCGGTCGCTCGCGTGCCGGCACAGACTGCGGCCGCAGCCGGCGACCCCGGCCCGGCTGCGTGGTACGTCACGTTCCACGGCGGGGATCCCAGCGACCCGAGCAACGAGAACAACGTCCGCGCCTATGACGCTGCCGGCGCGCTGATTCCGACGCCGGTCCTCGTGCCCGGCCCGTCCGACCCGCCGTTGACAATCCGCGAGCTGCGCAGCATGGCGTTCGGTGCCGACGGAACCTTCTACGTGGATAACTCGTATCAGAGCGACAGCAAGATCCTGCGCTTCTCCGCCTCCACCGGACAGGACGGGACTCGCCAGCTGCTCGCGACGTTCTCGACCGGCGCGCCGACGAACCCGATGAACCCGGGGCTCGACCATCCCTATGGCCTCACGTTCGACGGCGCCGCTGACGTGCTCGCATCGAGTCAGGACACGCAGGTCGTCACACGACTGAACGGCGTTGACG
>JBKPDN010000086.1:0-6246 GCA_046727875.1 Actinomycetota bacterium
GAGCAGTTCCGGACCCGCGACCTCGTTTCGGCGACAGAGGTCGTCGACTTCCTGCTCGACCTGCGTCTCGCCGCGATCAACCCCGACGCCGATCCCCTCGAGCAACTGCTCGAGCAGGAGTCCACGCACGCCGGAAACTGACCCATCGCGGGCCGCGTCCCGCTCCCGGCGTCGTTCGATAGCCTGCGGGCTCGATGGCACGTTCCCCAGTCAGCTCGGCTCGTGGAGCGCGTCGCTCGCACCGCACGCGCACGCGGGCGGGAATCGCCGCCGGCGTCGTCGCTGTCGTTGCGCTCGCAGCCGCCGGTGGTTGGCTGCTCTTCCGCGACGACTCGAAAGCTCCGGCCAAGAAGGCCGCCGCGCCGACGACGGCCCCGGCCGCGCCGGCACAGCCGCAGCCGTCGGTCACCGCGACGTCGAAGGTGCCGGAGATCACCGCGTACCAGGACGCGGTGGAGACGTCGCAACCCGTCACGATGCTCTCGGACAAGACGGAGTACGGCCTTCCGCGTACGTTCCTCGTGACCGATCAGGCTTCACACCCGGGCTGGCTCCACGTGCTCCTGCCCGTCCGGCCCAACGGCTCGAACGGTTGGATCAAGGCCAGTGACGTCACGCTCGGCACCTCCGACTACGAGATCAAAATCGAGCTCGGCGCGCACAAGCTCACGCTGCTGAAGCTCGGCCAACCTGTCTTGGACTCGGGTGTGGTGATCGGCAAGGACAAGACACCGACGCCGCCGGGCACGTTCTTCGTCACCGATCCGCTCGACCTGCACTCCCAGCCCGACGCCGGGTACGGCGTGTTCGCCCTCGGCATCTCGGGGTTCTCGAACGTACTTACGTCGTTCAAGGGCGGGCCCGGGCAGCTCGCCGTGCACGGCACGAACGACCCGAGCCAGGTCGGTCAGGACATCTCGAACGGCTGCGTACGCGTGCCGAACGACGTCATCGAGAAGCTCGCCGCGCAGGCGTCGCTCGGGACGCCCGTCACGATCGTCGCCTGACACGCCGCCGCGCCGTTGTCACGAAGATGCGCTTCACAGGCGCGACTTGGGACAACGCTCAAGAGGCGGCGAACTCCCGGACCAGCTCGGCGAGCTCGGCGGGCTTCTCGAACGGGAGCCAGTGGGCGGCGCCGTCGATCACGACGAGGCGTGCGTTCGGGATCTCGGCTGCGAACGTCTCGGCATAGATCGGGGGCACAAGCCCGTCCTGCGCGCCGGCGACGACGACCGTGGGCGCGGTGATTCGCCGGAGGCGGCCGCGCAGCTTCGGGTTGTGCAGGTACGGGTCCCAGCCGAGCTTGGCGGTCGCGCTGATCGCGCGCCACATCGGTAGAACCATCTCGATCGGGATCTCGACCTGGCGGCCGACGTCGCCGGTGAACTCGGCCATCGCGTGCATCCCCTGCGCGATCGGGTGCGACTGGTCGGCGAAGAGCATCTCGGCGAGCTCGGCGGGCGTGCGACCGAACATCTCCGCCATCGGCTGGCCGTCGATGTGGATGCCCACCGGGTTCACGAGCACCATCTTCCCGACGCGCTCGGGGTACCGGGTGGCGAGCTCCATCGCCATCCATCCGCCGAGCGACAGGCCGACGACGAGCGGCGCGTCGAGCCCCAACAGCTCCCACACGTCGAGCAGATGGAAGACGGCGTCCTCCATGGTGTCGATCTGGTCGATGCCCTCGGACTCGCCGTATCCCGGGAACACCGGCACTGTCACCGCGAACGAGTCGGCAAGTTCGTCGAGGGCGGGGTTCGTCGCCTCGCCGCCGGCGGAGTGGAGGTACACGAGCGGGTCGCCTGCGCCCGCCCGGAACACCTGGATCTTGCCGATCGGCGCGTCGAAGCGCTCCTCGGTCAGTGTCTGTGGCACTAGGCCACCGCCGCCTGCGGCCGGTACACAGGCTTCCCCTCGGGGAACTCCGCCCGCAGCTTCGGCATCACCTGGTCCGCGAACAGCGCCATGTTCTTGCGCGTCAGGTGGTCGGGCAGGCTGCCGAGCTGGAACAAGCCGAGCAGGTTGCCGGTCCCCAGGGCGCTGAGCGCGTCGACGAGCTGCTCGGTGACGGTCTCGGGCGAGCCGACGATCGCATACCGCCCTTCGACGATCTGCTCCCACGTCTGCACGTTCAGCATGAACGTGCCGGCCGACTTGAGGATGCTGGCGAGGGACCGGACCGAGGTGTACCCGGGCGGCTGGATCGTGATGCCGGGGAGCAGCCGCTTCACGAAGTACCAGAGATGCTCCTCGTACTCGCGCCGGGCCTGCTCGTCGGTCTCGGCGACGTAGATCGGCACCAGCCACCCGGCCTGGAGCGGGTCGGCCTCGTAGCCCTCGGCTTCGCAGGCGTCCCGGAACATCGAGAAGTACCGCTTGAAGACGTCGAGATGGAAGTACGGGATCCCCATGTAGGCGTACCGGTTGCGGGCGACGAACTCCATCGTCTCGATGGACCCGGCGCCCGGGATCCAGATCTCGGGGTGGGGCTTCTGCAGCGGACGGGGCCACGGGTTCACGTACCGGATCCGGTAGTGCTTGCTCACCCACTCGAACGGGCCTGGCGTCGTCCACGCCTTCTTGATGAGGTCGTGCGCCTCCTGGAACCGCTCGCGGGCGTGGGCGGGGTTCACCGAGAACGAGTAGTACTCGGGCCCGCCCCCGACGACCATGCCGGCGATGAGGCGCCCGCCGCTGATCACGTCGATCATGGCGAACTCCTCGGCGACCCGGGTCGGCGGGTCGTAGAGCGGCAGCGCGTTGCCGACGACGGCGACCCGGATGCGGCTCGTCTGGCGGGCGAGGATCGACGCGATGAGGTTCGGTGACGGCATGTTGCCGTAGGCGTTCTGGTGGTGCTCGTTCACGCAGACGCCGTCGAAGCCGACCTCCTCGGCGTAGATCAGCTCGTCGAGGTAGGTGTTGTAGAGCTCGTTGCCGACCTGGGGGTCGTACAGGTCGTTGGGGCACGTCACCCAGGCCGGGCCGTCGTAGTCGGGCGACAGCTTCGTGTACGGCATGAGGTGAAACGAGAAGAACCGCACGGCGCACCCCCGGTCCGTGGTCTGCCGGCACCCTATACCTTGACCATCCGGTCAAGTTTGGGCTGGACTCCCGCCGGGCAGGTCGTCGCGGAAGCGCGCACTGGGTGTCACACCCAGCCCGTACGATGGCGGCTTCAGCGTCGCTAGGAGAACTCCCCTGAGGCAGGTCTTTCGTCCCCCCGTGCTCGTCTCCCTCGTGATCGCGGCGCTGGTTGTCTCGGGCATCGCCGTCGCCGGCTCGGCGCTGCGCGACACCAAGTCGAAGCCGAAAGCGCACGCGCCGACCACCACCACCGCCGCGCCGACGACCACCACCGCGCCCGCGCCGACAACCACCACCGCTCCGCCCACCACGATCATCCAACCGCCGTGGGCGAACCTGCCCCTACCGCCGGGCGGGAGCGTCGGCATCGGCTCGTCGGGGCCGGAGGTGCAGGCGTACGAGCAGCGCATGGCCGACATCCACTTCGACCCGGGGCCGGTGGACGGTGTGTTCGACCAGAAGACCGCGTACGCGGTGGAGACGCTCCAGAAGCTCGGGGGCAGCGTTCCGAGCGGCCGCATCGCCGCCGACGACGTCTTCGCGCTCAACTTCTTCCAGTACAAGCAGCCGCAGGCGACGGATCCCGAGCCGAACCGCACCGAGGTCGACATCGCGTCGCAGACGCTGACGCTGTACGACACGTACCAGCCGAAGCTCCTCACCACGGTCTCGTCGGGCTCGGGCGTGAACTACTGCTACGACACGCCGCGGGAGAACCCGACCACGCACGTATGCGAAGACGCCACCACACCGTCGGGGAAGTACGCGTTCTACGAGTTCCGCTCCGGCTGGGACAAGTCGCCGCTCGGCCAGCTGTACAACCCGTACTACTTCAACCAGGGGATCGCGGTGCACGGGTACGACTCAGTGCCCGTCACGCCGGCCTCGCACGGTTGCGTGCGCATTCCGATGCACATCTCCGAGTACTTCCATACGCTCGTGAACCGCGGCGACCCGGTGTACGTCTTCGGCGGCTCGCCCGCGCATATCACGTCCTCGACCCCGATCGGCGGTGGCGGGCCGCAGACCACGCCGGAACCGATCCCGCCTCCGGGCGAGCCGACACCGGCGCCGCCCGCGTCGTAGCCGCGCCGCGCGTCGCGCTGTCCGCCGTGCCGACAGATCACCGCGGGGTGTGACGCACCGAGGCGGCGTGCGTCGATGCCTGCACGTCGGAGCGTGACAGGACGGTGTCGACCGCCCACCATTCACACCCGGCCTGCGCCCGGTCGACGCTGACGACCATGTAGCCGTGACTGTCGAAATCGCACCAACGGATGTGTGGGAGCGCGGCCCGCACTCGCTCCTCGTAGTGCGGTGAGCGCTCGCGTGCCCGCCATCCCATCTTGTCGTCGAGGTTCTGCGAGGTGATCGACGGCGTCGTCCACTCGTGCGCGATCAGTTCGCCGTCCTCGCGCAACTCCGACTCGAGCCCGACGTGCACGTCGCCGCTCAGGACGACTGGCACCGCCGGCGTCGACCGCAGGAGCCCGACGAACGCGTGACGCTCACCGGGGAACGAGTCCCAGAGGTCGTGGAACGGGATGCCCTCCTTCGGCTCGACCAGCTTGAGCTTCCGGAGCGCGAACGACGCGTCCTCGTCGAGCGCCGGGTCCCACAACGGCACCACCGTGGAGGGGACGCCGACGAAGAGCCACGGGCCGGTGGCGCTCGACGCGACGCCCCGCATCCAATCGAGCTGATCGCGCCCGAGCTCGGTCCGCTTGTCCGGGTCGGTCTCCTCGGGTGAGGACCGGTTCGTCCGCGTCTCGAGCAACATGAGCGTGAACAGCTCCCCCATGTCGACGCGCTGGTAGATCGGATCCGTGCCGGTCGCGGGACGGCGCATCGTGGGCGTCCACTCCTCCCACGCCCGTAACGCCCCGTGGGCGCGGTCGCGCCACGGGCCGTGTGCGCCGGGTCGTGCTCCTGGGCACCGCCGGCCCACGCGTTGTCGGCGAGCTCGTGGTCGTCGATGGTCGCGAAGACGGCGTGGGCTTCGTGCATCGCTTGCGCGTCGGGATCACGCCGATACTGGGAGTAGCGCTCGCGGTAGTCCGCGAGCGTGTAGCACTCGTGGAGTGGGGAGAAGTCCCGTCCGATGCCGGCGCCCGGCGTCTGTGAGGCAGGTGGGCGGTTGGCGGCCTCGTAGATGTAGTCGCCGAGGCAGACGACGAAGTGCAGGTCGTTCCGGGCGGCGACGGCACGGTACGCGTTGAAGTAGCCGGCGTTGAACTTCGCGCACGCGACGACCGCGAATTGCGCGGCGGGAGATTCGGTCGGCAGGGTGCGGAACCGGCCGACCGGTGAGGTCGCGCCATCTACCTCGAAGCGATAGCGGTATGCCGTGTCGCTTGCGAGCCCGTCGGCAGCGACGTGCACGGTGAAGTCGTGCTCCGGAGACGCGACCGCTTCGCCGCTCGCGACCCCGTCCTCCGAGGACCCGTGCACTATCTCCCAGCTCACCGAGATGTCCGCCCGCGCGTCGGGATCGTCGGGAGTGACGCGCGTCCACAGGACGATCGAGTCCGGCGTCGGGTCGCCGCTGGCAACGCTGTGCACGAACCGGCCCTGCCTCAATGGCGCACCTCCTGCGCGCGGACGATTCTGCCGTCTCCCGGTGCTCCGGGCGACCCCACGCTCAGGTCGGCAGCTTCACGACGAATGAGTCCGCGCGCGAGGCCCGCGCCTGGCTGGCGCGTCGCCTGTGGTGGGATCGGCGCGTCGCCGAGCTCCGCGCCGAGAACGAGCGCGTGGGCCCCATGGCGGGTTGATCCCAGCCTCTCCTACGTTGGCGGAATGGTGGATTGCAGCGACCTCACGTTGGTCTCGCCGGTGCTCGATTCGCGCGCGGTGACGTTCGAGAACCCGACCGGCGCCCGCGGTGCCGGCGGCACCGCCGCCCACCGGCGGAAGGGACGGCCGTCGCAGGACCTCGTGCCGGGCGAACCCGTGGTGCTGGCCGACCTCGAGGGACCGGGGGTCGTCCGCCATATCTGGATGACATTCCCGCCCGCGCCGCCCGAGGTGATGCGGGCGATGACGATCGAGGTGTTCTACGACGGCGCCGGCGCGCCGAGCATGTCGGTGCCGGCGGTCGACTTCTTCGGCGTCCCGCACGGCCGGCCGCGGCCGATGAGCTCGGTGTTGACC
>JBKPDN010000087.1:0-21017 GCA_046727875.1 Actinomycetota bacterium
TCGTCTCACCGCGCAGCTCGAAGTCCTCCGGCGCGGTGCGGCGCATGTACATGACCGGCGACGCGTAGCGCAGCATCTCGTCGATCGTGCCCGGCAGCAGCGAGCGGTCGGCGGCGAGCTTCGCCCGCTGGTCGGGGTGCTCGAAGAGGAACTGCATCCCGTTCGAGATGAGGTTGCGGGTCGTCTCGTTGCCCGCCACCGCCAGCAGCTGGAAGAAGAGATTGAACTCCGCGTCGGTGAGCCGGTTCCCCTCGACCTCGGCTTGCAGAAGCGTGCTGATGATGTCGTCGCCCGGGTTCGTGCGCTTCGACTCGGCGAGCTCGGTCGAGTACATGAACATCTCGGTGGCGGCGCCGATGGCCTCCTCGCGCGAGACGTTGTACTCCGGGTCCTCGGACCCGATGAGGCGGTTGCTCCACTCGAAGATCTTGTGGCGGTCGGATTGCGGGACGCCCATCATCTCCGCGATCACCTGCAGCGGGAGCTCGGCGGCGACGTCGACCACGAAGTCACACTCGCCGCGCGCCGCGACCTCGTCGATGATCCCTTGCGTCGTCTCGCGGATGCGCTCGTCCAGCCGGCCGATCATGCGCGGCGTGAAGCCCTTGTTGACGAGCAGCCGCAGCTTCGTGTGCTTCGGCGGGTCCATCATCAGCATCATCTGACGCTGGAGCTCGAGATCCTCGTCCGTCATGTCGTTGAGCGTGATCCCGCCCAGCTCCGACGACGCATGCGGGTAGTCGCGGCTCAGCTCGACGAGGTCGGCGTACTTCACGATGCACCAGAAGCCCTCGGTGTCGTCCGTGGAGGGGTGGAACCACACCGGGGCCTCGCGTCGCAGCACCTCGAACATGTCGTGGGGGACGGCGGCGACGAAGTTGCCGGGATCGGCCAGGTTCACGTCCTCGAGAGTCATGGTCGTCATGGCGGGGACCTCCCGGGGCCGGGGAAAACTGGAACACGTTCTCGTCTTCGGGCAAGATAGCCCAGACGCAGGGAGGCGCGGCCACGGCGGCGTTGCCGACCGTGGCTGCAGAGCCGGAGCTTGCGACGGCGACTGGAGTGATCGATGCACGACCTGATCGTCCGCGGTGGCACGGTCGTCGACGGGACCGGCGCGCCGTCGTTCGACGGCGACGTCGCCGTGGACGGCGGGCGGATCACGGAGGTGGGCCACGTCGGCGGCGCCGCCCGCGAGGTGATCGACGCCGAGGGCAAGCTCGTCACGCCGGGGTTCGTCGACGTGCACACGCACTACGACGGCCAGGTCACCTGGGACCCGTTGCTCACGCCGTCGTCCGGGCACGGCGTCACGACGGTCGTCATGGGCAACTGCGGCGTCGGCTTCGCGCCCGCCCGCCCCGACCGGCACGACTTCCTGATCGGCCTCATGGAGGGCGTCGAGGACATCCCCGGCGCTGCGCTCTCGGCCGGCATCCGCTGGGGTTGGGAGACGTTCCCCGAGTTCCTCGACTTCCTCGACACGCAGCCCCTCGCGCTCGACGTCGGGACGCAGGTCCCGCACGGCGCGGTGCGCGCGTACGTGATGGGGGAGCGGGGAGCACGCAACCAGCCCGCCACGTCCGATGACTCGGCGGCGATGGCCGTGATCGTGCAGGAGGCGATCGAGGCCGGCGCGCTCGGCGTGTCGACGTCGCGCACGATCGCGCACCGCGCGATCGACGGCGAGCCCGTGCCCGGCACGTTCGCAGCCGAGGACGAGCTGTTCGCGCTCGGACGCGCCCTCGCCGCTGCGGGAACCGGCGTGTTCGAGCTCGCGCCCGCGGGTGTGCTCGGCGAGGACCTCGCCGCCGCCGACCGCGAGATGGACTGGATGCGCCGGCTCGCCCGCGAGATCGACCGACCGGTGACGTTCGCGCTCGTGCAGAACGACTTCGACCCCGACCAGTGGGCGCGGATGCTCGACCTCGCGCTCGAAGTGCACGAGCAGGGCGTGCCCATCCGGCCTCAGGTCGCGGGGCGACCGCTCGGTCTGCTGCTCGGGCTGCAGACGTTCCACCCGCTCGGCGACAGGCCGAGCTACCAGGCGATCGCGAACCTGCCGCTGGACGAGCGGGTGGCGCGCCTCCACGACCCCGAGGTCCGCGCCGCGATTCTCGCCGAGGCGCCGGAGAGCGACGACCGCATGGCGTTCATCGGTCTCGGGCTCGACCGGATCTTCCCGATGGGCGACCCGCCCGACTACGAGCCCGCGCCGGAGGCGAGCATCGCGGCGCGCGCCGAGCGCGAGGGCCGCGACCCCACCGACCTCCTGTACGACCTGCTGCTCGACCAGGACGGGCGCGAGCTCCTGCTGCGGCCGCTGCTCGGCTACAGCCGCTTCACCCAGGACCCGATCCGCGAGATCGTGTTGCACCCCACCAGCGCGCTCGGCCTCGGCGACGGCGGCGCGCACGTCGGCGCGATCTGCGACGCCAGCATCGAGACGTACATGCTCACGCACTGGGTGCGCGACCGCAGCCGGGGCGAGCGGCTCCCGCTGGAGCTCGTCGTGCGCAAGATGACGAGCGACACAGCGGCCTTGTACGGACTGGAGGACCGGGGCGAGATCCGCGCGGGCAAGAAGGCCGACCTGAACGTGATCGACTTCGACGGTCTCGTGCTCCGCCGGCCCGAGATGCACTATGACCTGCCCGGCGGCGCCCGCCGGCTCCTCCAGCACGCCGAGGGTTACGACGCAACGATCGTGAGCGGCGAGGTGGTCTTGCGCGACGGACGCGACACCGGCGCCCGCCCCGGCGCGCTCGTGCGCGGCGCGCGGTAGCTACGCGCGGCGACGGCGGCTTTGCCGACCGTCGCCCGCAACGGCAGCGGCTTTGCTGACTGCCGTTGCAGGAGCGGGAGCCTGCGACCGCGACAAAAAGAGCAACAGAGCCGGAGCTTGCGCCGGCGCCAGTCAGGCCAGCGTCGGGCGGTTCTCGGGGCGGATGCCCCGCAGCCCGAACCAGGTCAGCTCGGAGATCCAGGCCGCGAGCTCGTCGGGGTCGTGCGACGCGTCCGGGTCCGTGAGCGCGTGACGGCTCGTCGCCTCGGCCACGCCGACGAGGGCGTGCGCCAGCACCCGGCGGTGCTCGGCGGTGCCTTCGATCTCGATCAGCTGGCTGATGGCGTCGGCGGCGTCGTGCAGGACTTCGTCGACGATGCGGGCGAACTCGGGGTCGTTGCGGGCCGATGCGCCGAACAGCAGCCGGAACGCGGCGCGGTTGTTGGTGACGAACCGGAAGTAGGCGCTGAAGCCCTCTTCCACCCGCTCGCGGCCGGTCGTCGCACGACTGGTCGCCTCGGTCAGCTCATCCAGGAGCTGGCGGCCGACGTCCGCGAGCAACTCGACGAACAGCGCCCGCTTCGACGGGAAGTGCTGGTAGAGCACGGGCTTGGTAACGCCGGCCGCGGTGGCGATGTCGTCCATGGCCGTCGCGGAGAAGCCGCTGGTCGCGAACACGTCGCACGCGACGTCGAGCAGTTGACGCCGCCGTTGCTCGGCAGGGAGTCGCATCGCCATCGGCGACACGTTACTCGTGGGTTCGATTTGCGCCGTCGCAAGCTCCGGCTCTGCAGCGACGGTCGGCAAAAGCCGCCGTCGCCGCGAGTAGCTCAGCCGCTGCTCTTCAAGGGCATCTCGTACCGGTCGGTGACGCCGAAGTTGTCGTCCCAGCGCTCGTCGACCTCTGCCTTCTCGTCCGACGTGAGCGGGAGATCGGACGCCGCCGCGTACTCGCGCACCTCGTCGACGGTCACGCACGTGGGCAGCACCGTGGTGAACCCGTCCATGGCGAGGATGCCGGCCACCGCGGCCTGGCCGATCGTGCGGCCCGTCTCGGCTGCGTGCAGGAAGCGCAGCGCGTCGGCCTTGTCGAAGAGATCGAGGAGGTTCTCCCGCTTGCGGTGGGCGCGGTGGTCGTCGCCCTCGAACGCCGTGTCGCGCGTGATCTTGCCCGACAGCACGTCGGACGCGTGCGGGACGCGGGCGATGAGACCGACGCGGCCCTCGCTCACCGCCGGCTCGGCCGCGAACGCGCGGCCCGGCTCCTGCTCGAGCAGGTTGAAGACGGTTTGCAGCGAGACGACCGGCCGGTTCCGCAGCGCTTCGAGCCCTTCGTCGACCCACCCGATGGCCGGACCCAGCGCGACGCCGAGCTCGCGGACCTTGCCCTCGGCGCGGATCTTGATCAGCTCGTCCCACAGTGCGTCGTCGCGGACGGGCTCGATGCGGACGTTGTGGAGCTGGAGCAGGTCGATGTGGTCCCGGCCCAGGCGGCGCAGGGACGCCTCGACCTGCGCCCGTACCGACTCCGGCCGCCAGTCCTGGGGGCGTTCCGAGTGCCCGGGCGCGATGCGGGGCGCGTCGATGTCGTACCCGACCTTCGTGGTGACGACCACGTCGTCGCGCCGCCCGAGCAGGTCGGCGAGAATCGTCTCGCCGAAGCCGTCGTCGCCGTAGACCGGCGCCGTGTCGAAGAACGTGACGCCGGCGTCCAGGGCCGCGTGCACGAGCCCCGCCTTGTCGTCGACCTTGCCCCACCAGTCGGTCGCGATCGTCCACGCGCCGAACCCGACCTCGGAGACTTCGAGCTCGCTACTCCCGAGCCGTCTGTTCCGCATGGGATCCGAGCGTAGTGGGGCGGTCGTCGAACACGATCACCGAGCGGGCGACCTCTCCCGAGCTCATCTGGTCCATGGCGGTGTTGACGCCGTCGAGCGTGATCTCGTGGGAGACGAGCTCGTCGAGCATCAGCTTTCCCTCGTTGTAGAGGTTGGCGAGCATCGGGATGTCGTGGTGCACGTTCGACGACCCGTACAGACACCCTCGGATCTGCTTCTCCGAGAAGATCAGTCCGAGCCCGACGGGCACCGTCATCATCACGTCCATCGCGGGCACGCCGACGAGCACCGTCTGACCTCCCCGGCGCGTCATGGTGAACGCCTGGTCGATCGTCGCCTGGAGCCCGATGACCTCGAACGCGACGTCGGCGCCGCGCTGACCGGTGAGCTCCATGACCTTCGCGATGCTGTCGTCCTCGCGCGCGTTCACGAGGTCGGTGGCCCCGAACTTCTGGGCCGTCTGGAGCTTCCCGTCCACCATGTCGATGGCGATGATTCGCTCGGCGCCCGAGTACTTGGCGCCTTGGATCACGTTCAGGCCGACGCCGCCGCAGCCGACGACAGCGACCGTGTCACCGGTGCGAATGTCGGCGGTGTTGTGCGCGGCGCCGAACCCGGTGAGGACGCCGCAGCCGATCAGCGCCGCCGCCGTCAGGGGGATGCCCTTGTCGATCTTCACCGCGCTGATCGCGGGAACGACTGTCGACTCGGTGAACGTACCGCTGGCCGACATCTGGAGCAGCGGCTGGCCGTCGCGCATGAAGCGGGGCGTCCCGTCGAGAAGGGCGCCCGTGGCGATGGTCGGCAGGCCGACGTCGCACAGGTGGCCCTGCCCGCCCTCGCAGAAGTAGCAGTCGCGGCACTGCGGGATCCACGAGATCACGACGTGGTCACCGAGCTGGAGGTTCTCGACGCCCTCGCCGACCTCCTCGATCACTCCTGCCCCTTCGTGCCCGAGTACGGCCGGCAGCGGCGCGAGGAGCGTGCCGTTGCGCACGGAGAGGTCCGAGTGGCACACGCCGGATGCACCGAGCCGCACCTTGACTTCGTTCGCCTTCGGCGCTTGGAGGTCCACGTCGATGACCTCGAGGGGCGTGTCGATCGCGTTGCAGACCGCGGCCTTGGGCATGCTCGTTCCCCCGTTTCTGTCCTTCTTGACCGGTTGGTCAACGGTACCCCTGCCGCCGCGCCTGCCGCTCCTCGCGCTCGGCGGCCCGGACGCCGTAGCCGAGGACGATGGGCAGGGGGAGGATCAGGCAGGCGGCGACGAGGGCGGCGATCGACACGTCGACCGCCACGGCGGGGAAGTCGGTGGCGGCCGCGATCACGAAGCTCATGACTGACACGGCGAGCGCGGCGTAGCCGGCGCGCTGCGCATACCTGACTCCGCGCGCGATGCGGGCCCGGCGGGCGCGGACGGGATCGGGCTCGCTCGTCACGAGCTCCACCCGTGGTCGACGAAGGCGGTGTGCAGGCGCCCCGGCAGGTCGACGAGCGAGTAGTCGCGGCGGGCGAGCTCGAAGTTCTTCTCGAGGACAGCCCGATCCGGGGCATCGAGGAACGCCGCCACCTCGCCGGGGTCTTCCACGCTGAACACGCGCAGTCCGGCGGCCACGATCTCGTCGAGGCCCGGGTAGCCGTGTGCCGCGAGCGGGCGCCGGGCGATCACAGACTCGATCACAGGGTTGCCGAAGCCTTCCCACGTCGACGGGAACACGACGACGTCGGCGGCCGCGTTGGCGTCCGCGGCTGACGCAGCACGACCGAGCACCACCGGGAGCGAGGTCGCGGTCAGCGCCTGCGTCAGAGCCGGGCCGTACCCGTCCTCGGCCGGCCCGGTCAGCCAGTACACGACCCGGCGCTCGGGCACGAGGTCGGCGAGCGCCTCACTGAAGCGCACCCCGCCCGGCACGTTCTTGCGGACGATGGCGCGGGTCGGCTGGAGCACGACGAGATCGGCGTCGTCGAAACCGAACTCCGTGCGTGTGAGCGCGCGCGCACCCGGGGGCGCGTCGAAGTCGAACGTGTTGCGGATCGTGGTGGCGATGATGCCGCGGTCCCCGAGCTCACTGCGCGAACGGTCGTTGAGCACGACGTGGAGAGCTCCCGGGATCGCCGGTGGAAGATCCCGGATCCCGGCGAGCCGGGCCCGCTGCCACGGCAGGTCGTGGTGGTGGAAGAGCACGCGGCCGCGGTGCCGGCGCAGGGCGTCGCCGGCGGCATAGGACGCATCGACGTTCAGGGGGAGCGAGCAGATGTTCTCGGCGACCACGAGATCGGCGCCGTCGAGCGCGGCGGCCAGCGCGTCGACGTCCGCAGCCGAGCTCGCGGGTGGCTCGATCGCGAGACCCGGGAGCGCCACGTCGTCGGCCCGGGGCGCGTCGCAGAGCTCACCGGCGACGCGACGCGTCGTGAAGCCGAGCTCGCCGAGGGCCCACTCCCACTTGCGCGCTTCGACCGACACACCGTCGGTCCCGCCGAGCCGATACGAGAGAATTACGGCCTGACGCGCCATCGACCGGACGATACCGGCCGAGCGGCTGCGTCCCGCTCCGAGCCGCGTTCTAGGAGTCCTCGGGCTCGTCCTCGTTGCCGTGCCGGCGCGCCTCGCGGCGGCTGTCTTCTCTCGCCAGCCGCGCGTAGACCTGGTCGAGCTCCACGCCCAGCGTGTCGTCGTCACGGTCGGGTGGGAGCGCACGGCCGGGCCGCGTGCTCGGGGGTGTCAGCCGCGGGCGCGGCATCTCGTCGGGCGATGAGGGTTGCGGGCGCCGGGGCGGCGACGCGGCTGCCCTCGCCGGCCGCGCCCTCGTGACGCGGGCGCGGCGGCGGGGTCGGCGGCGGCGTCCCTGATAGCAGTCGGCGATGACGCCGAACGCGATCACGACGTCGCCGATCGAGATGATCTCGCCGATCGGATCCGGCACGACGATTTGATCGCCGAGGAAGGGGAGCAGGTCGTTGTGGCTCTCGGGCCGGTGCTTCACGGTCCGCTCGACCGGCTCTTCGACGGTCCGGCCCGATCTCGTCGTCACCTCGCGGTCGCGTGTCGGCATCCCCTGGTTGAGCCCGATGACCAGAGCGTTGAGCGCGATGCCCAACCCGATGAGCCACATCATCGACACGCGCAGGTTCACGAAGCAGAAGGCGAGGAGGAACGCGTAGGACGCCATGAGGAGCCCGAAGCCGAGATCGTCGATGCGATCCTTGGGGATGTCGACGAACGCGAGCGCGATCTGGATCGCGAGGGCGACGACGACCATCCAGATCGACTGGATCGGGAGCTGCGCCAGCTGGCGGAGACTGCCCCTCGTCACGAGCACGACCGCGAGAGCGACGCCACCGGCGATGGCGATGGAGATCACGCCCCGCCACCGTACAACGGGCGGTCCTGCGGCCGGATCCCTACCATTCCCGCATGGAGGACGTTCGATACGAAGTCCGCGGGCCGGTCGCGCATGTGACGATCGACAGGCCCGAGCGGCGGAACGCGATGTCGTTCGGCGTGATGGCGGGACTTCGGGACTCGGTCGCGCGGGCGAAGGCCGACGACGCCGTGCGGGTGCTCGTTCTCACAGGCGCGGGCGACAAAGCGTTCTGCGCCGGCGCCGACCTCGGTGGCGGCGGGATCGCCGACGGCGCATCCGCCGCCCACGAGGGCCGCGGGATGCTCGCCGATCTGTTCCGGGACATGTGGGCCCTGGGGAAGCCGACGATCGCGCGCGTGCGCGGGTACGCGCTGGCGGGCGGGTTCGGCCTCGCGCTGGCGTGCGACTTCGTGGTCGCCGCCGACGACGCGCAATTCGGTACGCCTGAGGTCAACGTCGGGCTGTGGCCGTACATGATCACCGTGCCGCTCGTGCGGTCGATTCCGCCCAAGCGCGTGCTCGAGCTGATGATGACCGGGCGTCGCGTCGATGCCACCGAAGCGGACCGCATTGGCTTCGTGACTCGCGTCGTACCCGTCGACAAGCTCGATGGCGCGGTCGAGGAGCTGGCGGGGACGTTGGCGGCGAAGTCGCCCCTGATCCTGCGGTGGGGCCGCGAGAGCTTCTACCGGACGCTCGAGATGGATCCCGACGACGCCCTCGCCTACCTCCAGGCCATGCTCACGATCACCAGTGCCTCGGAGGACACCGCCGAAGGCGTCGCGGCCTTCGCCGAGAAGCGCGAGCCGAAGTGGAAGGGCCGGTAGTGGCAGTCGTACAACCGGAGATTCGATACGCGCAGAGCGGCGAGCTCTCGATCGCGTACCAGGTCGTCGGCGACGGCGACCTCGACCTCGTCTTCGTCCCTGGCTTCATCTCCCATGCCGACCTCGCGTGGCAGGCGCCGCTCTTCTCGAAGTTCTTCCGGCGCTTCGGGTCGTTCGCTCGGCTGATCACGTTCGACAAGCGCGGCACGGGCCTGTCGGAGCGGACCCTCGGCTTCGGAAGCGCCGAGGACCGGATGGACGACATCCGCGCCGTGATGGACGCAGCGGGCTGCGATCGTGCCGCCCTCGTCGGGATCTCGGAAGGCGGGCCGCTTGCGACCTTGTTCGCGGCCACGTATCCGGACCGGGTGTCCGCGCTGGTGCTGTGGGGCACGTTCGCCCGCGTGCGGCGGGCACCCGACTACCCGCTGGGCGTCGATCCGGAGACCATCGACCCGTTCATCGAAGGACTGGTCGACCGCTGGGGCACCGGCAAGGCGCTGCCGTTCTTCGTCGCCCACATGCCGAGAGACCCCGAGACGTCTGCGTTCGTCGCACGCTACGAGCGCAGCTCGGCCACGCCGAACATGGTGCGGGAGATCATGCAACGGAACTGCGACATCGACGTGCGCAGTGCGCTACCCGCCGTGAACGCGCCGACCCTCGTCGTGCATCGCCGTGGCGACTACGCCGTTCCCTTCGAATGCGGCGAGTACCTGGCGAGCGAGATCCGGGATGCGCGCCTCCTCGAGCTCCCGGGCGACTGGCACCTGAACGGGTCCGAGGGTGGCGAAGAGGATTCGCTCGACGCAATCGAGGAGTTCCTCACCGGCCGACGCCACGAGCACACGGTCCAAGTGGACCGTGTGCTGAAGACCGTGCTGTTCACCGACATCGTGGACTCCACCGCCCGTGCAGCCGCCGAGGGCGACCGACGCTGGCACGAGCTGCTGGACGCTCACGACACGGCGATCCGTCGCGAGCTCGATCGGTTCCGCGGCGAGGAGGTCAAGGCCACCGGCGACGGGTTCCTTGCCGCGTTCGACGGGCCCGGTCGCGCCATCAACTGCGCGCAGACGATTGCGACCCGTTCGGCTGATCTCGGCCTCGATGTTCGCGCCGGGCTCCACACCGGCGAGTGCGAGCTGCGGGGAGACGACCTGGCTGGGATCGCCGTCCACATCGGCGCTCGTGTCGCGGCTCTCGCCGGCCCGGGCGAGGTGCTCGTCACGAGCACCGTGCGCGATCTCGTCAACGGCTCCGGGATCGAGTTCACCGAACGCGGTAGTTACGCGCTGAAAGGCGTCCCGGGCGAGTGGCAGGTGCTGGCGGTGAGCAACTGATGAACGTTCCCGGCGAATGGCAGCTGCTTGCCGTGCGAGGATGACGACATGACCTCCACCGGTGGGGGCGACGTCCACGACTGGGGGCCGCTCGTCGGCGACCTGAAGGCGCGCCGCGACCGCGCGCTCGAGATGGGCGGGCCGGAGCGAGTGGAGCGCCAGCACTCGCTGGGCAAGCTCACCGTTCGCGAGCGGCTCGACCTCCTGCTCGACCCGGGCACATGGGTCGAGTACGCGCTGCTTGCCGACCACATGGACCCCGGGCTCGGCGACCGCTACCTCGCCGCCGACGGCGCCGTCACCGGCGTGGGGGAGATCGACGGCCGACCCGTGGCAATCGGCGCGTACGACTTCACGGTGATGGCCGGGTCGATGGGCCAGGTCGGCGAGCACAAGATGGCACGACTCCGAGAGCTCGCTGTGCGCCAGCGCATCCCGTTCGTGTGGCTCCTCGACTCGGCCGGGGCGCGCATCCAGGCGACGAGCGGTTCGACATTCGCAGGCGCGGGGGCGCTGTTCCGTGAGCAGGTGGCGATGAGCGGCGTCGTGCCGATGGTTGCCGCGATGCTGGGCCACTGCGCCGCCGGCACCGCCTACATCCCGGCGCTGGCCGACTTCGTGCCGATGGTGAAGGGCACGTCGTCGATGGCGCTCGGCGGTCGGCACCTCGTGAAGGCGGCGGTGGGGGAGGACGTCACCGAGGAGGAGATGGGCGGCTCCGCCGTGCACACGAAGATCTCGGGGGTGGCTGACCTCGAGGTGGCGGACGACAAGGAGTGCCTCGTGATCGTCCGCAAGTACCTCTCCTTCTTCCCCTCGCACAACCAGGAGCGGCCGCCGGTGCAGGAGAACGACGATCCCGTCGACCGGCGGGTCGAGGAGCTCTACGACATCGTGCCCACGGCACCTCGCCGCGCCTACGACATGCGCAAGGTCGTGACGGCGGTCGTCGACGACGCCGACGTCCTCTGGGTCAAGCCCGAATGGGCGAAGAACGTGGTGACGGGCTTGGCGCGCGTCGGCGGGCAGCCGGTGGGGATCGTCGGGAGCCAGCCGATGGTGCTCGGCGGCGCGCTCGACGTGAACGGCGCTGACAAGGTGGCTCGGTTCGTCTGGATGTGCGACGCATTCGGGATCCCGCTCGTGTTCCTGCACGACGTGCCCGGGTTCATCGTCGGCTCCGCGGTCGAGAAGCAGGGGATCATCCGGCACGGCGCCAAGATGCTGTTCGCCGTCTCGGAGGCGACGGTGCCGAAGATCAGCGTGGTGATGCGCAAGAGCTACGGCGCCGGCTACTTCGTGATGAACGGCACCGCGTACGAAGCCGACTACATCGTGGCGTGGCCGACGGCCGAGATCGCGGTGATGGGCCCCGACGGCGCCGTCAACATCATCCACCGAAAGACGATCGAAGCCGTTCCCGAGGAGCAGCGCGCGGAGAAGCGCCTCGAGCTGGCCGAGGAGATCCGTCAGAACATCGACCCGTACATCGCCGTCGGCCACGCGCAGCTCGACGACGTGATCGACCCCGCCGAGACCCGCCACGCGATCTGGCGCGGTCTCCAGGTGTCGCGCGCCAAGCGCGTCGACCGCCCCTGGCGCAAGCACGGCGTCCTGCCCGTCTGACACCTCTAGGCTGCGCCGTCATGGCTGAGATTCGCGCCGAGATCACGGCGAACGTGTGGCAGGTCGTGGCCGAGGAGGGGCAGATGGTCGCCGAGGGCGACGAGATCGTCATCCTCGAGTCCATGAAGATGGAGATCCCCGTCGTGACCGAGACCCCGGGCGTCCTGCGCGAGCTTCACGTGCAGCCCGAGGACGTCGTGCAAGAGGGCGACCTCATCGCCATCATCGACGAGAGCTGATCTACCGGTGATCCGGTGGGAGACCGCGGACCGCGTCGGGATCGCGACCATCGATCGGCCCGAGCGCAGGAACGCGCTCAACGCGGAGGTGTGCGCGCAGCTCCTCGCCCGTCTCGAAGCCGAACCCGACCTGCGGGCGGTCGTGATCACCGGCGCCGGCGACAAGGCGTTCTGCGCCGGTGCCGACCTCGTCGTGCGGGCCGAGGACGCGTCGGAGCCCGGCGGGGGCGACACGTTCCGGCCCGCCTTCGAGCGCCTCCTCGACGCGATCGTCGACTACCCCGCGCCGGTCCTGGCGGCGGTGAACGGACCCGCGATCGGTGCCGGCCTGCAGCTCGCGGTCGCCTGCGACCTGCGCATCGCCGTCTTCAGCGCGACGTTCGCCATCCCGGCCGGCCGGCTCGGCGTGTTCCTCAGCCCGGCAAACGTGCGGCGGCTCGCCGCGCTCGTGGGCCAGGGCGCCGCCCGCGACCTGCTCCTCACATCTCGCGCGCTCGACGTCGACGAGGCGACCACGATCGGGCTCGTGCAGCGGCGCGTTCCTGACGCACTCGAGGCCGCGCTCGAGATCGCGGTCGAGATCGCCTCGCTCGCGCCGCTGACGGTCCAGGGTCACAAGCGCGCGCTCAACCTCGTCGCCGACGCCGTCGACGCGGCCGCCCTCGACGAGATGCGCGCCCTCGAGGCCCGAGCGTTCGCCAGCCGCGACCTCCAGGAAGGGCTCGCAGCCTTCAGCGAGAAGCGGGCGCCGCGCTTCGAAGGCCGCTAGCGCCGCCTGAGCTGCCAGATCAGCGCGCCCGGGAGGCCCGTGAAGGCCGCGCGCGTCGCCTCCGGCACGAACTGTGCCGCCATCCCCTGCATGCCCGCTTCTTCGGGCCCGAAGCGCGGCTCGACACAGCGGACCACGTCCAGGCCGGAGCCGGCGAACGCGTCGAGGTACTCGCTGTGCAGGTGCGGGTGCTCGCGCACGAACGCGAGGCTGCCGTCGGCCGCCTCGAACAGCGCCTGGCCGCCGGCGACCGACATCGCGGGGTGGAGGTCCGACAGCACGACGTCCCCGCCGGAGCGTACGGCGCGCGTCAGCTCCGCGATGGGTGGTGCGACGTGCTCGAGGTGGCCCAGCGCGAGCGCGCACACCACCAGATCCATCTCGCCGTCCTCGACCGGGAGCTCGCGCAGGTCGCCCTCGAGGAAGCGCGCCCGGGGGACACGCTCGCGGGCCAGGTCGAGCATCTCGGGCGAGCCGTCCACGCCCGTCACGTCGTGGCCGCGCTCGGCGAGGTGCGCGGCGTGGCGTCCCGTGCCGCACGCGGCGTCGAGGGCGCGGCCGGGTGGAAGCGCGTCCACCAGGCTCCAGACCTCCGGCTGCTCGACGCTGATCAGCGGGTTGCCGGGGCGGTCGTACGTCGCCGCCCAGCGGGCGTACCCGGCGCGCGAGTCGAGCTCGGGGATGTCGGTCCCGAGCCCGAACGTCCCTTCTTCTTCGGAGCTGACGAGGCGCCGCACCTCGTCGACACGCGCCTCGGCCGTCTCGTCGTCGCCTTCGACGAGATGGCGGAAGAGGGCGAGGCCCTCGACGGCGACGAGGAACTCGCGGAGCCGGACGTGGCGCACCGGTTGGACGCTACCGGCGGGGAACCGCGCCCGCGTGTGAGAATCCGCGTCATACCAAGCCGGCCGTGAAGGGGGCGCCATGAACCGCAAGTTCTCGATCCGCCCGACGTTGACGTTCAAGGGGAGGCAGTTCAAGGGCCTGCGGGGCTGGGCCGGGAAGCCGTTCCACCCACCGCTGACCGATATTCCCGTCGCGGCCTACGTTCTGGTCGCGGTGTTCGACGTCATCTCCCGGATCGCCGGGAACGACTCTTCCGTCGGACGCGACTTCTTCATCTCGGGCACGCACGTCATCATCGCCGGCGCGATCGTGTCGCTCGGCGCCGCGCTCACGGGATTCTGGGACTGGTGGAAATCCACCGAGCCCGGCAACCAGGCGCGCCGCACGGCCAACTGGCACATGACCGTGATGCTCACCGTCACGGCGATCGTGATCGTCGACATCATCGTTCGCCTCACGCAGTGGGGTGACAACGAGGCGACGAGCACGCTCGTGATGATCCTGTCGCTCGTCGTCGGCGGGCTGACGATCTTCGGCGCCGCCTACGGTGGGGGGCTGGCCTTCGACTACGGGTTCAACGTCGAGACGGCGGGGGACCACCCCGTCTGGCACGAGTCGGAGGTCGACGTCTTCCCCGGTCAGAAGTAGCGGGTCTAGTAGTTGTTGGGAAGGAGGCGCTCGAGGAACGTGTAGAAGACGAACAGGGCGGCGAGGAACGGAAGGATGCCCGCGAGCCACGTGGTCCAGCGCGGGTAGCGGTGGAACAGCAGCCACCACAGCCCGCCGACCGCTGCCGCGATCAGGCCGGAGATGATGGCGGGGATTCGCGATTCGCTGCCGCCGGAGAGGCCGGTGTCGAGGACGAGCTTGGGCTGCGTGGCGGGCGCGGGCAGCGGGACCTGGGTGAGCTGTGCCTTCACGATCAGTCGTTTCGACGCCGAGTACTTGGGGTCGCAGGTGGTGAGCGTGAGCGTCGCCTGTCCCGGGACGGGATCGAGTACCTCCGTCTGGTCCGGGTTCACCGAGAACGGATCTTGGGTCAGCGTGTAGTTCCACGTGCCCGTGACTGTGCGGATCGAGATCCTGTCGCCTTTCGCGAGCTGGTCGAGGTCACCGAAGGGCGCGCCGTACGTCGTACGGTGCCCGGCGATCGCTGCGTTCCCGAGCTGGCCCGGCAGCGGCGAGCCCTCGTAGTGGCCGGGCCCCTTGCGGAGATCGGGGACCGTCGTCCCCTCCACCACGATCTTGTCGACGCCGATCTTGTCGATCGTGATCTCACCGACGGGCTCGCCGTCCGGGGGCACCACGGGGGCGGAGGCCGGCCCGGTCGTGGTCGGCGCCGGGCCCGCGGTCGTCGACGCGCCGGGGGCCGTCGTGGTGCCTGGGGTCGTCGTGGTTCCCGACCGGTGCCGCGCGAGCTGGCGGTTGAAGGTGCTCTCGAGGTCCGACTGCGCCCGGGCCTCGTAGATGCCCGTGCCCCACAGCTGGTACACCACGAACAGGAGGATGAGCAGCCCGACTGTGACGAGGACCCGCCCGACGGCCCCGATCACGGTACGCACGACGGCCGAGGCTAGTTCGCGCTCTCGCCGCGCCGGCTCCATTCGGTACGGTTCGCCCTGGTCAGAGGGCCCTTCGTACACTCATCGTGCTCCGAAGCACCTACCCGGGTGAAGCCCGTGGAGGCTTGCGTGCCGCTCGTCGTCCGACTGCGCTCTGCCGTCTGCCTCCTGGGTCGGTTCCCGGCCCTGGCGGGGATCGACCTGGACGTCGAGGCGGGCGAGGTCGTGCTCCTCTCGGGCGCCAACGGGTCCGGGAAGACGACCCTGTTGCGTGTCCTCGCCGGCTTGCACCCGCTGCACGCCGGGGCGGGCGAGGTCCTCGGGCACGACCTGGCGAGCGACCGGCGGGGCGCTCGGCGTGCGATCGGCCTCCTCGGTCACGAGACCGCGTGCTACGACGACCTCACGGTCCGCGAGAACCTCCGGTTCGCGGCGCGCGTCGCCGGGCGCGACGTGGCGGCGTCCGATGCGGCCCTGGAGCGCGTCGGCCTGTCGGCGCAGGCCGCCGTCGCGCACGGGCGGCTCTCGGCCGGCCAGCGGCGCCGGCTCGCGCTCGCGGTGGTGCTCGCGCGCGCGCCCCAGCTCCTTCTGCTGGACGAGCCGCACGCCGGACTCGATGCCGAAGGCCGCGCGGTGCTGGACGCGGTCGTCGGCTCGTCGGCGGGCGAGGGCCGGACGGTGCTCATCGCGTCGCACGAGCTCGACCGGGCGCGCGCCCTCGCCGGCCGCGAGGTCGTCCTTGCGGGCGGTGTCGCGCGGGGCGGGATCGTCGAGCGGGCGTCGCAGGCGGTGCCGGCATGAACATCTGGCGGGAGGCGGCGCTGATCGCGGGCAAGGATCTTCGCATCGAGGCGCGATCGAGGGTGACGCTGTACCAGGTGCTGCCGTTTGGGTTGATCGTCGTACTGCTGTTCGCGTTCGCGCTCGACCCGAGCCGCGGCGTGCTACCGCGCGTCGCCCCGGGACTGTTCTGGGTGGCGGTGCTGCTGGCGGCGTTGCTGGCGGTGTCGCGTTCGTTCGCGATCGAGAACGAGAACGGCGCGCGCGACGGTCTGCGGCTCTCCGGCCTCGACGGCAGCGCGGTGTTCCTCGGCAAGGCAGGCGCGATCGCGGCGCAGCTGGTAGTGCTCGAGGTCGCGCTCGGCGCCGGCGTCGCGCTGCTCTACGATGTCGAGCTGCAGTCCCTCGGGCTCCTCGTCGCGGCGGCCCTGGCCGCGACCGCCGGGATCGCCGCCACCGGTACCCTCTACGGCGTCCTGGCCGCGGGTCTCCGCGTGCGCGAGACGCTGGTGCCGCTGTTGCTGTTGCCGGTGGTGGCACCGGTGATGCTGGGGGCGACCCGGGCCTGGGAGGCGGGGCTCGGCAGCACGGCCTCCGACGGGTGGCCGTGGGTCGCGCTGCTCGCGTTGTTCGCCATCTTGTACACGTCGATCGGGATGCTGGCCTTCGGCCCGCTCCTGGAGGAAGCATGAACGAGGCGGGTCTGCTCAACCGGCGGCTCGTCACCGTGCTCGGGTGGTCCGCGCTCGCCTCGCTCGCCGTCCTGGCCGTACTCGGCCTCTGGGTCGCGCCGCCCGACGCCGTGCAACGCGACGCGCAACGCCTGATGTACGTGCACGTCCCGGCGGCATGGCTTGCGTACCTCGCGTTCGGCGTCACCGCCCTCGGCTCGGCGCTGTACCTGTGGCCGCGCACCCGCTCCGCCGTGTGGGACCGGATCGCCGGCGCGTCGGCGGAGATCGGCGTCGTGTTCACCGCCTTGACGCTCGTGCTCGGCTCGCTGTGGGGGCGGCCCGTGTGGGGCGTCTGGTGGGCATGGGACGCCCGGCTCGTGACGACCGCTGTCCTCTTCTTCCTGTACGTGGGCTACCTCGCCCTGCGGCGCATCCCCGGCCCCGGCCGCGCCACCCGGTGCGCGATCGCGGCGCTCGTCGCGTTCGTCGACGTGCCCGTCGTCCACTTCTCCGTCGACTGGTGGCGCACGCTCCACCAAGAGGGAACGGTCTTCAACGACGAGCTCAAGGCGCAGATCCACGGGACGATGGCCTTCACGCTGTTCTGGGGCGTGCTCGCGTTCACGCTCGTCTACGTGTACCTCCTCGACCGCCGCTACCGGCTCGAGGCGCTCGAAGAGGGCCGCGAGGAGCGCGAGCTCGAGCAAGCCATCGCCGAGCGGGTGGCGTCCGGCGCATCGGGCGAATCGGGCGCGCTCGTCGACTCGGGAGCGCCGCGATGACCGACGCCGGCTTCGTCCTCACCGGCTGGGTGCTCACCGGCGCCGTCCTCGCCGCGTACTGGGCGTCGATCGCGCGCCGCACGCGCCGGGCCCGGCGCAGCCTTCCGCCGGGCGAGAGCCCCCGCTCGTGACGGCCACGGACACCGCGCCTCCTCCGTCCCCGCCGGGTCGAACACCGGCGCGATCCCGCACGCGGCGGCGCGCGATCGTCGCCGCGTCGATCTGCGGTGTCGCGATCATCGCGATCATCGTGCTCGCCGTCGTGCTCTCCGAGAACGTCGTCTTCTTCCGGACGGCCTCCGAGGCGGTTGCGCACCGGTCGAGCGAGCAAGGCGACCGGCTCCGGATCGCGGGCGCAGTCGTGCCCGGCACCGTCGCCGAGACGCGACAGGGCGTCCGCTTCGAGATCACGGACGGCAAGACGACGGTCCCGATCGTGCACCGGGGTGACCCGCCCGGCCTCTTCAAGGAGGGGGCGCCGGTCGTGTGCGAAGGCCACTGGAGCAAGGGCGCGGCGTTCGACTCCGACCGCATCCTCATCAAGCACGGCAGCGAGTACAACCCGCCGAAGGTCACCACCACGAAGGCGAGCACGTGAAGTCGACGCTCGGGGTGCTCGCGCTGGCGCTCGGTGCCAGCGGCGCGGTGTTGGGCGTCGGCACGCTCGCCGTGGGGCTCGCCCGCCCCGACGACCGGCTCCTCCGCATCGGACGCCGCTACGCATTCGTCGTGCTCGCGGCGGCGGTGCTCGCGGCAGGAGTAATGGAGTGGGCGTTGATCACGCACGACTTCTCGCTTCAGTACGTCGCCGACAACAACGCCCGCGCAACGCCCCTCCTGTTCACGATCACGGGCCTCTGGGCCGCGCTCGAGGGCTCGATCCTCCTGTGGACACTCGTGCTGGGCGGGTACCTCGCGTTCACCGCGCACAAGTTCCGCGACCGCGCCTCCGATTCGCTCGTCGCGTGGGCCCTGCTCGTCGGGCTCGTCGTGGCGCTCTTCTTCTTCGTGCTCACGCTCGGACCCGCGAACCCGTTCAAGACCCTGGCGACGGCCCCCGCCGACGGCCGGGGGCCGAACCCGCTGCTCCAGAACCATCCGCTGATGGCGTTCCACCCGCCGATGCTCTACCTCGGCTACGTGGGCTTCACCGTGCCGTTCATGTTCGCGATCGCGTCGCTCGTGACGGGGCGAGTCGGCGAGGGCTGGATGGCCGAGACGCGTCGGGCGACGCTCGTCGCCTGGGGCTTCCTCACCGTCGGCATCGTGCTCGGCGCGTGGTGGAGCTACGAGGTGCTCGGGTGGGGCGGGTACTGGGCGTGGGACCCGGTCGAGAACGCGTCGCTGTTGCCGTGGCTCACCGCGACGGCGTTCATCCACTCGGTCATCGTGCAGGAGCGCCGCGCCATGCTGCGCGTCTGGAACCTGTCCCTCATCATCGCCACGTTCTGCCTCACGATCCTCGGGACGTTCCTCACCCGCTCCGGGATTCTCAACTCGGTCCACTCGTTCACGCAGTCCGCCATCGGGCCGACGCTCCTCGTCTTCCTCGGCATCGTCGCCGCCATCGGCATCGGGCTCATCGCGTGGCGCGGCGACCACCTCCGGACACCGGGCCGCATCGACTCGCCGGTCTCACGCGAGTCCGCGTTCCTCGCCAACAACCTGCTGTTCGCCGCGCTCGCCTTCGTCGTACTTATTGGGACGGTGTACCCGCTGATCGCCGAGGCGCTGCAGGGCAAGCAGCTGTCGGTGGGCCAGCCGTACTTCGATCGCATGACCACGCCGCTTGGGCTCGCGCTGCTGTTCCTGATGGCGGCGGCGCCGGCGCTGCCGTGGCGCACGACCAGTCACGAGGTGCTGCGCGACCGCTTGCTCGTGCCCGCGTGGGCGGGGGCGCTGACGATGGTCGTCGCCGTCGCGCTCGGCGCGCGCGAGCTCGCGCAGGTACTGGCCTTCGGGCTGGCAGCATTCGCGCTCGCCGGGATCGCGCGCCAGTACGCGGTCGGAGCGCGCGGCCGCCGCCGCGCCAGTGGTGAATCGTGGCCGCTCGCGCTCACGCGCATGGTGCGAGGAAACCCGCGGCTGTACGGCGGGCTCATCGTGCACGTCGGCGTGGTCATCGCGGCGGTCGCGATCGCGGCGTCGTCGGCGTACACGACCAAGCGCGAGGTCCACCTCGCCCAGGGCCAGTCGGCCACCGTGCGCGGCTACACGCTCACCTACGTGGGCTCGCACGAGCGGCGCAGCGGCCAGAAGAACACCGTGTCCGCCGCCGTGCACATCCGGCGCGGGGGCGACGACCTCGGCACGTACGCGCCGGCGATCTCGACGTTCCCGAACTCGGCGCAGGGCATCGGGACGCCGTCGGTGCGCACCGGCCTGCGGGAGGACGTCTACCTCACGCTGGTGTCGTCGCCGAACGAGCAGGGCCGGGCGACGATCGGCGTCGCCGTCAACCCGATGGTGTTGTGGCTGTGGGTCGGGGGCGGCGTCATGGCGCTCGGCACGATCCTCGCCCTGTCGCCGACGCTGCGACGCCGGCTGAAGCCGGTCGCCGAGCCGCCGCCGGTGGAGCCGGTCCTCCGCGAGCGCGAGGAGGCGCTCACGTGAGGCACCGGGCCCGCTGGATCGCCCTCGCCGCCGGGCTCGTGGTCGCGGTGCTGGCGGTCATCCTCGCGACCCAGGTCGGGACCGACCCCCGCGCCGACGCCAACAAGAGCCACCTTCTCGGCGAGAACGCGCCCACCTTCGACCTCACCACGCTCGACGGCAGCCGCGTCCGGTCGACCGACCTCGCCGGCAAGACCGTGATCGTCAACTTCTGGAACTCGTGGTGCATCCCGTGCCAGCAGGAGCACCCGGCGCTGGTCGAGTTCTACCGGCGCCACGCCGGCGACCCGGGCTTCGCCATGGTCGGCATCGTGCGCGACGACACCGAGTCCGCCGTCCGCGGCTACGTCAACGACGAGGGGGTGCCGTACACAGTGGCCCTCGATCCCAGCGCGCAGGCATCCCTCGACTTCGGGACGCGCGGCCAGCCGGAGACGTACGCGATCTCGCCCGACGGCGTGATCGCGGGCACGCAGTTCGGGCCGTCGACCGTGGCCCAGCTCGAGACGTTGTACGGGGCGGCGAGAGGGCAGTCATGAGCCGGCGCGGCGTGGCCTGGGTCGTGCTCGCGGCCGTCGTCGTGATCACCCTGGCGATCCTGGCCTGGCCTCGGGGCGGGTCGCCGTCGAACGCGCAACGCGTGCGCTCGGTCAGCTCGGAGCTGCGTTGCCCCGACTGCGAGAGCCAATCGATCGCGCAGAGCTCGACCGACGTCGCCCGCGCCGCCCGCGACGACATCCGCCGTCGTGTCGCCGCCGGCCAGAGCGACGCCCAGATCCGCCAGGCCTACATCGACAAGTTCGGGCCCTCCATCCTGCTCAAGCCGGAGAGCGGGGGGCTGGGGATCATCGTCTGGGGGCTCCCGGCGGCGGCGTTGGTGCTCGGCGCGGGCGGCCTCGTGCTCGCGCTGCGGCGTTGGCGGCGCGAGCCGCACCTCCACGCGACCGAAGCCGACCGCGAGCTGGTGC
>JBKPDN010000088.1:0-8537 GCA_046727875.1 Actinomycetota bacterium
CGAGATCGCTCGGCCCGATGGGCGCGGAGCTCAGCAACTCGGAACGGTTGGACCCTGAAGGTACAGGGCCGACGAGTAGGTGTTGGTGCCGGCGTACCGGTACCACATATCTGACTGTTGCCCACTGTCGGCGTCCTTGACTAGCTCACCATGCGTAGAGCAATCGATTTGAACGACCTGGCCGGTGCGGATGTTGTTGACGAGTTGAGCGGTCTTCGCCGGGCCGGCGCGAACCCCGAGTGCGCACGCACGGCGACCACACGTCGATTGAACAGTGAAGCTTTGCGGGGCCGCCGGCGTGCGGACGGACGTCGTCGGGGTCGTTGGCGCGATCGTCGTCGTGCCTCCGAGTGCGGACGTTCTCGTTGTGGAGCCGCTTTTGCTCTTTGCTGCGCTGGGCTTACCGGTGTCGCTACGCCCCGCCAGCGCGACGAGCGCAGTCGCTCCGCCTAGTAGGAGGACCGCAGCCGCGGCAACCAACGCAACCCACCGCCGTGAGCGCCTGGGTGCTCGCGCGCGGGCCCGGACCGGCGCGCTGACTGGCTTGCTCGCTCGCCTGGTGACCGGCGGCGCGTCTTCGGAGACGTCGATCCGCTCGTCGGTCTCGGGTGGCTGAGGCGCCGGGACGTCCTCGACGTCGAACGCTGCATCCTCGTCGGCGAGCCGCCACCACCCACCGGAGTCAGGCGAGTCGGCGGTGGTCGGCCCACCGCGTCCCTCGGTGTCGACCCGTGTCTGGAGCTCGTCGCTCAGTGACTGCAACCACTCGTCGGGCGGCGGTGCGGCGCGCTCTTCGCCATCGCGGGTGGCGTCACTCCAGGTCAACTCGAGATCGCGCAGCGACGCCTTCCAGTCGCGGGGGTCCCGCCCGTTCGCGGCATCGAGAGGTGCGTCGGTCTCGAAGGCGTCGGCGTCCTCGTCGAACCAGTCTTCGGGCTTCCAATGCCGCTCGTCCGGGTCGTTCCCGGAGCGCGAGGTCCTCGCCATCGACACCAAATCGTAGCTAGTCCCGTCTCTCACGGGAACGACGTGCCGCCCTTACGATGACGTCGTTCGTCGCGCGCGCCGCAAACCGCTTACGAGTGGACTCGGTTCGCCAACCCGAGGCTTAGACGTGACGGCGTGTAGCTGACCGCCGCCGAACTGCGATCACCAGAGCCGCGCCGACCGTGAGTGCGGCCAATCCGATCCAGACGAACGGGAGGGTGTCGGAACCAGTAAACGCAAGTGCGCCGCCACCGGCTCTGGCCCCCGCCGCCGCGGCACCCGCCACCGTCAAGGTCGTGCTCGGATCGCATGCCCCGCCGACCCCGGCCGTCCCGCTGGCCGAGAGCGTGTGGGTGCCCGGCGAGATGTTGCTCGGCACGGTGAACGAACCGGCTCCCGACCCGCTCCCGTCGGTCGTGATCGAACCGACCGCCTGGCCGTCGAGGGCCAGGTTCACCTGGGACGACGGGGCGAACCCGCTCACCGACACCGTGATCGTCTGCCCGGGGGTCACGTTGACCTGGCTCGTGCCCACCGTGCACGCCGACGGCGGATACGCCTGAGCACCCGCAGTGGTGCTGAGAGCGACGAGGGGCGCGAGGGCCATCAGCCCCGCCAGCACTGTGAGCTTCACGAGCCTGCGCATGGAGCCTCCGTGTCCACGACAGCCAACCCGGCGCGGGCCGGATCGGCTGAGTCTGGCAGCGACGACGGTTCGTGTCCAGGCTTTCCCGAAAAGCCGGGATTCAACCGGCATCAGCGACGAGGGCCCGCTCCGGCTCCATCCGGGCCATCCAAGGGTCTGCTGCCTCGGCGGCCCGCCCGACGACGTCGCCCACCCGCCCGTGGCCACGCCAGGTCCACCAATCGAGCGGTGAGGTCGTCGAGCTCGTCGACAGTGCGCTCGACCTCGAAGAGGGACCCGCCGGCCGGGTCGGCGATGTCGTCACGCCAGGCTCCCACGAGCTCGAGACGGGTTCGCCCGGCGCCGACGCGGGCGAGCCATCGATCGAGCCCCTCGTCGGGGGCGCGCCGGCCGGCGGTAGCCGAGCGCCGCAGGATCTCCTTGAGCGTGAACGTTCGTGACCACGCGGTGGGGTCGAGGAGCGCGACGTCCCCGACCTGATGATGCTCCATGGTCAGGATGAGGTGCGCGCGCTGCACGTCGTCGCGTGCGAGGCGATGGCTGCGGTGCCCCGACAGGTCGATACCGCGGTCGCGCAAGGCTCGGACCAGGTCGTCGTTCATTGTGCGTTCCCGGATGTGCAGGCCGGCGGAGCGCACCCGGGCTCTGACGCCGTGCGCCTCGAGACGGATCCGGAGGAGCTCCGCGCCCACCGGTGAACGACACTGGTTGCCTGTACAGACGAGGAGGATGTCGTCCACGGATGCTCAGGTTTGGCCGCGCGCGATCTTGACGCGCACCGTACGAGTGTCGTCGAGGGCGATCTTCCCCTCGGCCCGTCTCGGGCTCATGATCTCGAGACCTTCCGCCGTTGCGATCCGCCAACCCGACGGGACTTCGACGGTCACCGATACATCGTCGGGCCGGATGGTGGGTTGGCGCGGCAAGTCCAAGGTGTACCAGCCGCCCGGCGCGAGCGCGATCGTGCCCTCCAGCTGCATCTCGAGTGCTCGTGACGTGCTGGCGGGCACACTCGTGAAGTTGGAGAACACGTTCCGTTCGAGCTCGGTTCCCGATTCCAACGTGGTCGGCAGCCCCTGGAACGTCGGGTCACGGAAGGTCAGGGGGGTGTAGATCGACACGAACGACCGGTCCTCACCGGGTTGGAAGTTTGGGTAGAAGGGTCCGAGCGCGACCGATGAGATGCCGGCCGGTGCACCGTTGTCGAGACCGAGCTTGAGGGTTCCCTTCGCGCGAGCACGGCGGACCGACGCGTCGGGATCGAGCTGCACCGTGTAATCCATGTGCCGGGTGAGGTAGTAATCGACCTTGTTGCCGCTCGCGTTCTGGTTGGTGACCAGCAGTGAATCCGACCGCACCGGCGGTACCGCGCCTCCGACGTCGAGGCGCAGGGCGAGCGCTTCCTCTTTCGGGTCGGCGAACCAGAGGTGGAGATGTCCCTGGCGGCCGGCGCCACCGAGGATGTTGGCCAGATGGGCCGGGCTTCCGAGGCTCATCTGTGTTGCCCGCTTCCATACGGCCTCGGCGACGTCACCCAGGAACTCCACCCGCTGGCCGCGGACGGTCCCGAACACGTCGTAGGCCTGCCGAAGGGTCACGTCGATCACGTTGTCGGCCGTGACCGGCACAGGCCAGCCTTGGACGGCGACGGGCCCGGTCAGCTGGAGGAGCGCCTGCAGCCCGACGGGGTCGACGGCGATCACCCCGTCGACCGGAGCGCCGCCTGATTGCGGGTAGAGCTCGGCGATCGCCTTGCCGATCGTCGGGAAATCAGGCGACATGTTGAGGTTCCGCCATTCCTGCGCCGGCAAGAAACGCCCGTACCGTTGAATGAAATCGGACGGCACGCTGTCGATGCGACGTTCGCTCACGGGCACCGATGACCCCCCTCCTTGATCGAGGAGGTCGGTCTGCTGGATCTGGTCGAGCGTGACCTTGCCGTTGTCTGCAGTGAGGACTCCCCAGCTGCCGATCATCCCGCCCGTCGCACGCAGCTCGGCGTTGTTCTGCACGGCGAGGAAGTAGCGACGGGGGCGATCCGCCCCGAACACCGCCGGTGTGACCTTGGCCGCCGCCACCCCGCTGTCCGCTTCCCGCACCGCCGCGGTGAGCGCGGTGTCGGCTTTGTCGACGCGGTCGCGCACGGGACCCAGCAGGTAGGGCCGCCGCAGCCCGTCGATGGTCCCAACAACCCGATGCAGGAGCTTCGTTGCCGCTTCGATGTCCGGGGTGAGTCGCCGAACCTCGGCGACGTTGACCGTCCCGTCGCCGACCTGCAGCTTCGTGTTGGACGCGTGGGCGAGCCGTTGCCCGGCGCGGGCGATCTCGCCGCCGCCGCCGGAGAGCTCTCGAGCGGCTCGGAGGTTCTCGGCGACGACCGGAATCGTTCGTCCGGGCCAGCCGAGGGGGCCGTCCAGCCACGAGTCGGCGCGATCGAACGACTTGGCTGCGGTGGCGAACGCGGCTTCGGCTGCTTGGGTGTCGCCGCGGTGCGCGGCGGCGCGTGCGGAGTTGAGGGCGTCCTGCGCCGAACGCACGTCGCGAAGCCCCTCGAACGCCGCCACCGCGCTGAGGGCCGCGATGATTCCGAGCCCAAGGATCACGAGCCCGAGCACGAGCCGCCCCCGCGTCCGGCGGCGGGCGCGCATGTGCTCGGTGGAGACCTCGAGGCTGGCGACGACCAATGCACCAGCTACTCCTGCACCGAGTGCAAAGCCCCTTACGGGCGACAAGTCCCCGCGACCCACGAGGACGGCCACGACGGTGAGGACAGCCTGTACGACGAGCAGGACCCCCATGGCCCTCGTCCGCGACCAGCCGCGAGCCCGGAGGCGATGCATGAGGTGATCGTGTCGGGGGCGCGAGAGCGGAATGCCGTGCCAGAGACGCGACGCGGTCACGAGGGCGAGGTCGAGCACCGGAACGGTGACGACGAGCAGCGGAACGATCAGGCTGCCGGTCGTCACGGTGTCGGGTTTGAACGCGACACCGGCGGTTGCCAGGACGAACCCGGCGAAGCTTGCTCCGGCGCGCCCGGGCACGATGGACGCGGGCCGCACGTTGTAGACGAGGATCCCCAGGCAGCCACCGGCGAGCGCGACGCACATCGTGGCGGTGACGTTGTCGTGGTTTGCCGCCGCCGCTCCGAACAACCCGGCACCTGCGAGTGCCGCGATGCTCGGCGTGAGACCCTCGGCGTACTCGAGACGTCGGAACGCGCTGGTGACCATCACGATCCACAGCACGGTCAGGACGCCGTCGAGCGCGTCCGAGTGCAGTTGGTCCACTCGGATGCCGGCGGCGGCGACCGCGGTCGCGGCCGCCGCGAACACCGCGAGGTGCGCTATTCCGGGAAGGTCACGCCTGTCGTCGACCACCCCGAACAGCACGACGGCCGCGGCGGCGGCGGCGGTGACACCGAGCCGTACGGGCAAGCTCGGAGAGGCGAGCCATCCTGCGAGCGTCGCGACCGCGAGCACGGGCCCGCCGAGGAAACGCAACCGCCGTTGGCGGACGTCCGCATCCCTCTTTCCGCGCTGGGACCGCGCGAGCTGGCGGAGTGACGCGCTCCCGACGAGCGCCAGCCACGCGGCAACCGAGAACGCGATGACCCAACGCGCCGCCACGTCCCGGGTCCGTCCCGCCTACGCGGATGCGCTGACGGAGGGCCGGCGCAGCTCGGCGCCGAGGTCGTCGGTGCGCCCGCGGCGCTCGGCGGCTGCCATCGCGGCCAGAGGGTAGCCGGGTCCTCCTGCAGGGAGTCCGCGGGGGCTTGTCTCCGAAGGGACTCGGCTACTCTGGACGTCCGGTTGCCCAACGGGCTTGGCCGGGGGAGCGGCGGCGGACGAAGCTGCTTTCCCTCCCACTCGGGAAAGATCCGACACCGATGGAACTTCGCCGCTATCTGTCGATTGCGCGGCGGCGAGCGCTGCTCATCATCGCCATCGTGGTGGCTGCCGTCCTCGCCGGCTGGTTCGTGACCCCGCGGACGAAGACCTACACCGCCACCAGCACCCTCTACGTCGGATCGCGATCGATCAGCGTCGATCCCAGGAGCGGCCAGATCTCCGGAGACCGGGTCGCTGGCCTCGACCGGCTGATCAAGACGTTCACGGCGATGATGCGAACCTCTCCGGTCGCCTCGGCCGCCATCCGAGACGCGGGTGTGAACCGCCAGGCCGGTGCGGTGGTGGGGGCGACGACCGCGGAGCAGGCTCCCAACACCAACCTGATCAGCGTGTCCGTGACCGACGACGACCCGGCCGCGGCCCGTGCGCTGGCGAATGCGGTGTCGGCCGCGTTCGTCAACCAGATCCAGCAGTTCGAGCCCCGCGACGCGCAGAACCCCGACCAGGTCGTCTCCGTGTACCAGAAGGCGGCGCTGCCCTCAGCTCCGAATCCGTCCTCGCTGGAGCGCAACCTCGCTCTCGCCGGGCTCCTCGGCGTGCTCGTGGCCGCCGGCGTGGTCGCATTGCTCGAGCACCTCGACATCTCGATCAGATCGAGCGACGACGTCGAGCGCCATCTCGAGCTCCCGGTGCTGGGCGTCGTGCCCTCGCTCGGGGAGGAGCTCCCCGTGACGCAGGCGTCTCGAGTACGAACCCTGAGACCGTCGGGTAGTGCGAAGGCGCCGAGAGGCGCGCGCGTTGGCTAGGTTCAGGTCTCGCCGCTCGCAGGCGACCGGCGACAGGCGCGGCCACCTCCTCACCACGAGAGAGGCGTTCCGTGTGCTGCGCTCCAACCTGCTCGTGGCCATCTCCGAGCTCGCGAACCCGATCGTCGTGGTCACCAGCGCGTACGCGGGTGAGGGCAAGACCGCCACGTGCAGCAACCTCGCCGAGTCGCTCGCGACCGCCGGCCAACGCGTCGTGCTCGTCGACCTCGATCTCCGTCATCCCGACTCGCACCGTTCGATCGGCGCCCACAACGACGTCGGCGTCAGCGACGTGCTGTTCGACCGGCGCCCGCTGAAGGAGTGTGTGCAGTACGTCGAGCTGCCGGGGAGCGAGGCCTCGGCGGCACCCGCTTCCTTGTACTTCCTCGGGACCGGGCCACAGGTGAGCAACCCGACCGAGTTGCTTTCGACGCCGCGCACCGGCTGGCTGCTCGAGAGCCTCGCCGGTCAGGCCGACATCGTGCTGCTCGACACTCCACCCGTCCTACCCGTCGCCGACACGTTGGTGATCGGCAGGATGGCGGCAGGTGCGGTGCTCGTGGTCGATGCGCACACTGCGACCCCGGCAGCCAAGCGAGCGAAAGATACCCTCACGCGCAACCAGACGCGGCTCCTCGGCGTCGTACTGAACCGGTTCGAGTCGAAGTACACGCGCTACGGATACGGCGACGGCGCGGGCTACGGCTATGGGTTCGGCTACGGGCTCGGGTACGGAACGCGTTCACCGAGCGAGGGCAACGGCGCGGGTCCGCGACAAGCCTCGTGAGTGAGGCAGCCTGGTCGCCTGATCCCGAGTTCTGGCAGCACCGTCGCGTCGCGGTCACGGGGGCGACCGGATTTCTCGGCAGCCATCTGACCGGCCAACTCGTGGACTCCGGGGCGGACGTTGTCGTACTCGTGCGAGACGCCGTCCCACCGTCGCCGATCGCCACCAGCTGGCTGGATCGCGTCGCGGTCGTCCGGGGGGCGGTCGAGGATCAGGCCGTCGTCGAGCGGATGCTCGTCGAGTACGAGGTGCGAACCGCGTTCCACCTTGCCGCACAGAGCCAGGTCGGTGTTGCGAACCGGAACCCGGCGTCGACGTGGACGTCGAACGTCATGGGCACGTGCTCACTGCTCGAAGCAGCGCGGCGGGCGCCGGGGATGGAGCAGATCGTCACCGCGAGCAGCGACAAGGCTTACGGCAGCCAGCCGGAATTGCCATACCACGAGGACATGGCACTCCTCGCCAAGAACCCCTATGACGCCTCGAAGGCCTGCGCTGATCTCATTGCCACGAGCTATTGGCACACCTGGGGGCTACCCGTGTGCATCACGCGCTGCGGCAATCTCTTCGGTCCCGGAGACTTGAACTGGGATCGAATCGTGCCTGGGACGATCCGATGGCTCCTCGAGCACAAGCGTCCCATCATCCGCTCCGACGGCACACCGCTGCGTGACTACCTGTATGTAGTCGACGCCGCCATCGCGTACCTCCAGCTCGTCGAAGCCATGGCGGATGACACGGCCGTCCGTGGTGAGGCCTTCAACTTCTCGGCCGAGACACCGGTCACCGTCGTCGAGCTCGTGCGCGTGATACAGAAGATCGTCGGGAGCGATCTGGACCCGGAGATCCTCGGCGTCGCCGCGAACGAGATCCCGGCGCAGCACCTCGCGGCGGCGAAGGCGCGCAAGTACTTCGGCTGGGCTCCTCGCTGGGAGCTCGAGGAAGCGCTCGCGGAAACCGTTGCCTGGTACCGCGATTATCTCGCCAGCGCCGCCGGCTGAAGCCCACTGCACCTTGGCTTGATCGCACAGCGCTCGGGGAAGCCGGCAACGATGAACGAGAGAAAGAGCGTGACGACCAGCCGGTCTGTTCGTCCGCCGGCCTCCGTCGTCGTGGCCACCCACGCCCGGCCGCAGTTTCTCGCGGATTGCTTGACGAGCATCGCCGCCGACCTGGACGCCGACGACGAGTTGGTCGTGGTCGAGTGTTGCAACAGTGAGGCTGCCGCCGACCTCGCTGATCTCGATGTGCCGGTCAAGCACCTGCGGCGCCCACACACCGGCAAGAGCGAAAAAGTCAATGCTGGTATCCGCGCGGCGCGCGGCGAAGTGATCCTGTTCACCGACGACGACTGTCGTGTGCCCTCGGGCTGGGTCGAGGCAATGGTTCGGCCCTTCACGAACCCACTGGTCGGAGTGACATTCGGGCGCGTGCTCGGTATCACCACGGCCCCTGGTTCGTCA
>JBKPDN010000089.1:0-4138 GCA_046727875.1 Actinomycetota bacterium
ACAACCGCCGCCGCCTCGACCTGCTCGAGTCGGCGACCGAGGTCGCCCGGCAGCGGGCGAGCGAGCAGGGGGCCGCCGAGGAGCTGCGGCCGAACTTCGAGCGCATCGCGACGAACCTCGCCGTGATGCGCCAGATGACGACGGACTTCCGCGACCCCGGCATCTGGTTGTTGCTCGCGATCCTCACGTCGATCGCGTACTTCGTCGGCTTCGTGTTCCTCGACCAGGACCTCGTCAAGCACGACCAAGTCGAGGGCGCGGTCGAAGCTGAGCTCAGCGCGGTGTTCGCCCGGCTCGGCCAGACCGTACCCGCGCCCGAGCCCGGGCGCCTGAAGGGCAAGCAGAACTACGCCGGCCGCATCGTCGCCAGCATCTTCTCGTGCGGCGTCTACTTCTACTGGTGGATGTACAACGAGATGGACGACGTGAACAAGCACTTCCTCTGGAACTGGCCCTGGGAGGACTCGCTGGCGGGCGCGGTCAACGCGATGGCCCCCGCGGCGTGACACGGCCGTGACCGCGACGCCACCGCCGCCGGTGCCGTCGGGCGCGGGAAGACCCCTCCCGACGGTCCCGCCCGTCGAGCGCATCCGCGCCGCCTACGGGGCGCGCAACCAGAGCGACTACTTCTTCTCCAACATCGGGCTCGACATCTTCCTGACGATCATCACGTTCAACATCTACGGAGTCATCGTCTTCTACCGGCTCATGCGGCGGATGCGTGACCACAACCGCCGCCGGCTCGAGCTCCTCGACGCTGCCAACGAGTTCGCGTGGCAGCAGGCGAACGAACGCGGCGTCGCCGACGAGCTGCGGCCCCACTTCGAGCGCATCTCGACCCACCTCACGGTGCTGCGCCAGATGACCACCGACTTCCGCGACCCCGGGATCTGGCTGATCATCGTGCTCGCCGTCGCATTGGTCGGCAGCCTCTACCTCGCCTTCGTCCCCTGGATGATCGGTCTCGTTCTCCTCGACGGCGATCTGATCAAGCACGACCGAGCCGAGGGGGCAACGGAAGCCGAGCTCAGCGCGGTGTTCGACCGCCTGGGCCAGAACGTCCCCGCACCGAATCCCGAACGGGTGAAGGGCCCGCAGAACTACGCCGGCCGCATCGTCGCCACGATCTTCTCCTGCACGATCTACGGGTACTGGTGGCAGGCGAACGCGATGCGCGACGGCAACGACTACTTCCAGTGGAACTGGCCGTGGGAGGACGCCCTCGCCCGGGCCGTGCAGGCACTGGCGCCTGAGGAGGCATCGCGGTGGGGCTAGCGGAATATTCCTGGGCCCGCGGGCCTTGACCAACCCATGACGCAGCATCGCCCCGTGGCCCAGGTCGTCCCCGCCACGCGCACCGTCGAAGGCGGCGGGTTCGTTGTTCGGCGGCCGTTCCCCACCGCCCGCCTCGACATGGTCGACCCATTCCTGCTCCTCGACCACATGGGCCCGGTGGACTACGGGCCGGGTGAGGCCGTCGGCGCGCCCGACCACCCCCACCGTGGATTCGAGACCGTGACCTATCAGCTCGAGGGCGAATGGGAGCACGAGGATTCGACCGGCACCTCGGGCCGCATGCGCACCGGCGACGTGCAGTGGATGACGGCCGGCGCCGGCGTCGTGCACTCCGAGCTGCCGTCGGCTCGCATCCGCGAGGAGGGCGGCCGCCAGCACGGCATCCAGCTGTGGGTCAACCTGCCCCGCGCCGACAAGATGTCGCCCCCGCGCTACCAGGAGATCAAGGCCGACGAGATCCCGGTGGCCGAGCCGGCGCCGGGCGCGCGCGTGAAGGTCGTCGCCGGCGAGGTGTTCGGCGTGCGCGGCCCGGTCGAGACGCACAGCCCGATCGTGTACCTCGACGTGACGCTCGACCCCGGCGCGTCCGTCGACCTCCCCATTCCAGAGGGCGAACGCGCGATGGCGTACGTGATCGCGGGGACCGGTGTGTTCGACGGCGGCGGCGCGGCCGTCGGCGAGGCGAACCTGGTGCTGTACGGCAGCGACGAAGGGCCGGTGCGGGTGGCGGCTCCCCCCGACGCCATCCGCCCGCTCGACGCGCTCGTGCTCGCGGGCGCCCCGCTGCGCGAGCCGGTGGCGCGCTACGGGCCGTTCGTCATGAACACGCGCGACGAACTCGTCCAGGCGGTCGAGGACTACCAGTCCGGCGCCATGGGCCGCATCGCCGCGACCTCATGACGGTCAGCCCGGTGCCTCGACACGGATGAGGTCGGGACTCCAGCCGAGCCGGGCCGCGCACACGTCGTACGTGCTCTCGAGGAAGTCAGACAACGCGCGGGCCGGATCCGGCGCCCCCCGCATTGCGTCGTAGGGAAACAGGAACTCGCCGATGTCGCCGTTCCAGCCCGCCCCGTCGGCCTCGATGGCGTCGGTTTCGAGGCCGTCGGGCTTGGGATAGGCGTACGCGAAGAAGGCGGGGCTGCGGAACGCGTCGTAACCGGGCCAGAAGCCGGCGCAGATCTGCTCGGCGTCACCGCCGAAGCGCTCGATCGTCCCCGCGTTGGGAGGCGGTGTGACGGGACGGCCCGAGAAACGCGTCACGACGTGATCGAAGCTGCCCCAGAAGAAATGGACGGGCGGCGTCTTGCCGCGGAAGCGGGCGCGGTGCTGCTTGAACACGACGTCCACCTGCGACAGCACGTGGAAGAACCGGTTGGCCTGCTCGGGGTCGTACGAGTGGTGCGTGCGGTCCTCGGCGAACGGGATGGGGTCGGCGACCTCGGACGGCCCGGGGGAGATCGTCACGTGGAAACCGAGACGGGCCAGCGCGTCCATTACGTCGCGGTAGAAGTCGGCGACGGCGAGTGGGCGGAGCGCGAGCCGCTCGACGCCCCCGTCGCTCGCGCGCAGGACGAGCTGGTGGTCGACGAGGTCGAACTCGGCGTCGAAGGTGCGGAGACCGACGGGCACCGGTGAGGTCGTCAGGCCCCGGGCGGTGACATAGAGCGGCACGTTTGCCCATTCGGGCTCGAACGGCGACAGGGCGAGGCGGAGCTTGCCGACGACCTGCGTGTACATGTGAAACGTGTCGCGGGTGTCGCGCCAGTCGTCGTAGGGAAGCGCCGGCCAGTCGTCCACGGCACCCAGGATCGCGCGCTCAGAACAGCTCGTCGGCCTCGTGGGCGGCGATGTCGCCCTCGAGCTCGTCCCCGTCGCCGTCGCCGGGGGGTGCGGCGCCGAGCTCGCTCTCGAACACCTCGAGGTCCGTGACGATGCGGTTGACGTCCTCCTGGGCCCGGGCGATGCGGGTCCGGCACAGCTTGATCAGCTCGCTGGCCCGCCGGACGCGCTCGGCGAGCACGTCGACGTCGAGGTGGTCGCCCTCGAGCTCGTCGAGGATCTGCTCGAGCTCGGTCATCGCCTCGGCGTAGCCGATGTCGCCGCCGTTGCCGTCCTGTCGCTCGCTCATGCGTCCCGACTCTCCGCTTCGCTCTCTACTACTTCTTCTTCTGCTGCTGGTTCTTCGCTCTCGACGTCCTCGACGGTGCTCGTGGCGGCGCCGTCGGCGAACTGGGTGAGGATCGTGTCGCCCACCGACAGCCCGGCCGCCCGCTTCACGACCCGCCGCTCGGGGTCGCGAGTGATGGTGTACCCCCGTTCGAGCACGCGCACCGGGTCGAGCGCCCGCAACCGGTCCTCCGTCGCGTCGAGGCGGCGGCCCTCGGTGCGGGCGAGGCGCCCGCCCGCGGCGACCAGCGTGTGCTCCGTCCCGTCGAGGACGGCGGCCGCCTGCTTCACGGTCCGGGTGCCCAGCTCCTCGGCCCGTCCCCGGTGCCGCTCGACGGCGGCAACCTCGCGCGCCAGCGCCGCCGACGGGGCGCGCCGGGCTCGGCGGGCGCAGTCGCGCAGCTCGCTCAGCGCGAGCGCGCAGTTCGAACGGGCGTGGTGCACGACGGTGCGCGACATGTCGTCGAGCCGGTACGCAAACTCCATCACCTGCTCGATGAGCATCTGCGCGCACGCGGTGGGCGTCTTGCTTGACGTGTGGGCGACCTCGTCGGCGACGGTGCGGTCGATCTCGTGGCCGATGCCGGTGAGCACAGGGACGGGCATGGCCGCGATCGCGCGGGCGATGTCCTCGCTGTCGAAGGGAGCGAGGTCGGAGCGGGAGCCGCCGCCG
>JBKPDN010000090.1:0-5842 GCA_046727875.1 Actinomycetota bacterium
GCAGGAGGCGGCGCATGTGATCGGTGAGCCGGAACACGGCGGGACCGTTGGCGGTCGGGTAGGCGCGGATGCCCTCGAACACGCCTGAGCCGTAGTGGAGCGTGTGAGTGAGAACGTGGATGCGGGCGTCGTCCCAGTCGACGAGCTCCCCGTCCATCCAGATCTTCGCCGTCTTGTCGAGTGGCATTCGCTTACACCCTTTCCGCGATCCGATCGCCGATCTCCGACGCAGTCCCGCCCACGTCGTCGGAGGCGGCAACGGCCTTCTCGACCCGGGCGGCCGCCTCGGTCTCGCCCAGGAACTCCAGCAGCATGGCTACCGAGATGATCGCAGCCCGCGGGTCGGCCTGCCCGGTTCCGGCGATGTCGGGCGCCGAGCCGTGGACGGGCTCGAACAGGGACGGCCCGGTGCGGGCCGGGTTGAGGTTGGCGGAGGCGGCCCGGCCGATCCCGCCCGAGACCGCGCCGCCGAGGTCGGTGAGGATGTCGCCGAAGAGATTGTCGGTGACGATCACGTCGTAGCGGCCGGGGTCCTGCACGAGATGGATGCACGCGGCATCGACGTGGTTGTAGCCGGTGCTGACGTCGGCGTACTCGCCGGCGACCTCGTCGAAGGTTCGCTGCCAGAGGTCCCCGGCGAAGGTGAGCACGTTGGTCTTGTGCACCAGGCTCACGTGCCGGCGCTCACGAGACCGGGCGAGCTCGAAGGCGAACCGCACGCACCGCTCGACGCCGAGGCGCGTGTTCACCGAGCCCTGCGTCGCAACCTCGTTCGGCGTTCCCTTGCGCAGGAACCCGCCCTCCCCCGCGTACACGCCCTCCGTGTTCTCCCGCACGACCACGCAGTCCACGCCGTCATTGAGCGCGCTCGGGCCCGCCTTGAACGGCCGCAGGTTGATGTACAGGTCGAGCTCGAAGCGCAGGCGGAGCAGCAAACCGCGCTCGAGCACTCCGGGCGGCACATCGGGTGTTCCCACCGCGCCGAGCAGGGCAGCGTCGAGCGTCCTGATCTCGGCCAGCTCGGCGTCGGGAAGGACCTCGCCCGTGCGCAGGTAGCGCGCGCCACCGAGGTCGAAGGGGACGGCTTCGTACGCCACGCCGGTCGCGTCGACCACCTTCAGCGCCTCGGCCACGACCTCGGGGCCGATGCCGTCGCCGCCGATGATCCCGATGCTGTGGGTCACGGTGCCTTCCTGCTCCTGCGGTTGCTTCTGCGGAACGAAAAACCGCCCACCGAAGTGGACGGTCGAGTGCGAACGCCGTGCCGCCGGCGTTCGCTACCGAATGACGATGACGGTGCTGGCGACGCTGTCGAGCGTAGCGGGAAGTCGCTTCATTGGCGCTCAGCGTAGCCGATCACCCGTCGCCCACCTTCGCGATTCGCTCTCGCTTCAGGCGTGGACCGCGCTCCGGTTCGGATCGGACGGATGCGTCAGTCCGGCGGGGCCAGCCCCGAACGTGCGCAGCACGTTCTCCGTGGTCGCGCTGACGATCGGGTTGTACGGCGAGCCGGGCCCCGGTGGCGCCAGCTTGGTGAGCCACCAGATCGAGCCGGAAGCGAAGACGCCGGCTCCGCTGGGTGCCGTGTAGTAGGTCATGTCCGAGAACCCGCCGCACTTGACGGGCGAGTGCGCCAGGATCTGCACGTTTGTCGGTACTTGTCTCCCCGGCGTGTAGGCGTCGCACTCGGGCCCGATCACGGTCGGGAGGCGCTGGTTCATTGTGACGCCGGTGTTCTCGAACACCCACGCGTCCGGAGCGACGATCACCATGTCGTTGCTCACCGGGTTGCACTTGTACTGCTGACCGATCATGGCGTTCTCGGGTCGGTTGACGGGAGCGTCACGCCAGTTGACCGTGACCAGCGACGGGTCCATCTTGCGCATCGGATCCTCGTTGGCAGCCTTGTAGCAGACCTGGTGACGGTCGGGTCCGATCGCCGACGGCTCGAAGCGGATCTGGCGGTACGCCGCGTTGGCGCCGAAGAACGCGAGGTTTACGCCATGATCGCGCGCCGCCTCGGCGCCGTCGCGCATCGGCTTCGACCAATACTCGTCGTGACCGGGTGAGAGCAGCGCGCGGTGCTGCAACACGAGCTCTGGATGGCGATGCACGTCGACACTCGTCACGTAGCTGACGTCGAACCCGCGTTGTTCCATCAGCTGAATGAGAGGGAATTCGAGCCCGATGAAGTCTCCCGCGCCGCCGGGCTGGTCGTAGGGCCGGTCGAACGACACGATCCGCCCGCGGTTCTGGAAGCTCCTGCCGCCGCGACCGCGCCCGAAGTAGAGGGAGTAGCCGCCCCACTCGTTGTATGCCTGCCACTCGGTCACCGCGTTCATCATGAGGAACGCGGAGTGGCTGGAGTCGTCGCGGACGGTAAGCGGGATCCACTGCTGGATACCCTCGATCGGGGCAACGAGCTTGAGCAGGTAGCACCCGGGCGGCCACCCGGCGTCGATCGTGGCCGTGGTCGACGGGTTCCATCGCGCCTCGACGAGGTTGACGCCCGGGGTGACGACCGGCGCGGCCTGCCGAGTGCCCGCGACGTCGTCTGATCGCCAGATCAACCTGCCGCCGTTCCCGCTGTACCAGCCCATGCGGTAGGCCTCGATGTGGAAGGACCGAGCTCGCGTCGACACGTACAAGGTGATCGTGTCGCCGCGCGTCGCGCTCGCGGAGCTCGCGTAGCCCTCGATCGCTCCCGCCTCGCCGACGGCGGTGATCTGCCAGTCGCCGCTGCCGGGCTTCGCGTTCTCGTCCGCGACCCATTCGGCGTGGAGCGCGTCGGCCGGCACGCGCGGGACCGGGACCGGCGGCGTGGTGGACGACGGGGCTGGACCACGGGAGCGCGGGAGCGGGCGCGCGTGCGCCGGGTGTCCACCCAACCACCGGTCGAGCTCGAACGACGCCCCCACGGCGGCGGCGACGAGTCCGAGCGCACCGACCAGAAACTGCCGCCGATTCACCCCGGCGAACGTACGGCCGAACGTATGAACGGGAAGTGAGAGGAAGGCGAACCCTCGACGGACACCGGCCGTATACATCCCGTAGCGTGAGGGAAGCCACCAAGAGGTCCCACTTGAGCCGCCTTACCAAGATCCTGATCGGCGTGGGCGCAGCGGTCGTCGTGCTCGCCGGTCTCTTGTTCCTGGGATACAAGCTGTTCCTGGAGAGCAACCCGAAGCCGCCCGCGGAGATCACGAAGACCACGACCGTCGACGGCGGCACGCTCGACGGGACGTACCGAGTGGCGCCCGGCGATGCCCAGAGCTTCGTGGGCTATCGCGTGCAGGAGCAACTGGCGGCGGTGGGGATCGAGAGCACCGCCACCGGCCGCACCAGCGACATGACCGGCAGCTTCACGATCGACAGCATGACGGTCAAGGACGTCACCGTCGATGCCAACCTGCTCGGCCTGAAGTCCGACCGCGACATGCGCGACAACCGCATCAAGACGCTCGGGCTCGAGTCGGAGAAGTTCCCACAATCGAAGTTCGTGCTCACCCAGCCGATCAAGTTCAAGTCCGTGCCCAAGGCGGGCGAGACCGTGAAGGCCACGGCGCAGGGCGACTTCACGCTGCACGGAGTGACTCGCCCCGTCTCGATCCCGCTCGAAGGGCGATGGGACGGGCGCGACATCCAGGTCGTGGGCAGCCTTCCCGTGAAGTTCGCCGACTACCAGATCGACCCGCCGAACATCGGCGGCTTCGTCTCGGTGAAGGACGAAGGCGTGATGGAGTTCCAGATCTTCTTCCGCAAAGCCTGAATTGTCGCCGTCGCAAGCTCCGGCTCCGGCGGCGACGGTCGGCAAAGCCGTCGTCGCCGCGGCCTAGGTACCACCCGATCACCGATCGCAGCGACGGCGATAGCATCTTCGGCTCATGGACGAGCTGCATCTTTCCGCCGACGCGCGCCAGCGCCTCGAGGAGGAGCTCGCGTGGCGGTCCGGCGAGCGGCGCCGGGAGATCTCCGCCTGGCTCGAGCGCGCCCGTGAGCACGGCGACATCCGCGAGAACGCCGACTACGACGCCGCAAAGAACGATCAGGGGCACAACGAGGCGCGTGTTCGTCAGCTGGATGACATGCTGCGCCGCGCGGTCGTGGTCGAGGCCACGGCCGGCGACGTCGTAGAGCCCGGCACCGTCGTCGAAGTTCGGATCGAGGGCGACGACGAGACGACGCTGTACCTCGTCGGCTCCATCGAGGAGCGGCACGACACCTACGACGTGCTCTCGACCGGCTCGCCGCTGGGCCAGGCCCTCCTCGGCCACGGTCCCGGTGAGGTCGTGACTTACGAAGGGCCGCGCCGGGCGTTCCAGGTCGAGGTCGTGAGCGTCCGGCCCGGAGTATGAGCGCCGTCATCACACAACCGCTCCGGCGCACGACGGTTGCCGTCGTCCTCGGTCTCAGCGGTGTCGTCGTCCTCGTGGGCTCGACGTCGGCGGGCGGGAGCGCCGCCGCCCAGGAGCCCCTGCCGAACGCGTGTGAGCTCCTCACGCAGAATGATGCGAAGAGGATCCTGGGGAAGTCCGTGCGACGCGAGAGCAGCATCACCAACGTGCAGGGGTCCGAGTGCAGCTACACGGTGGCGAAGAACGCCAAGCGCGTCCTCGGCCTCGGCGTGGGCGAGTTCCCGTCCGAGGACGAGGCGACGAAGGCGTTCGCCTTCGCCCGCGCCAAAGCTCATTTCGACGGACTCAAGATCGAGATGGGCCTGAAGCTGGGCACGCTTGCCTACTGGTTGCCGAAGACGAACAACTTCCAGCGAACGGTGCTGGACAAGAAGCTCGTCATTGGCGAGTTGACCGCGCTCGACGGGCAACGCGTGTACACCGTCTATGTCGCACCGCCGTCGAAGGACACGGCGCGTGCGGCCGTGAAGGACGCGATCGCCGGGTGACCGCCCCCTAGTGCTCGGCCGGGGGTGCCCCGTAGCCACCGCCGCCGGGCGTGAGCAGGCGGACCACATCGCCGGCGGTGAGCTCCACCGTGCACTTGTCGGGAAGATGCCGGGCTCGAGCCTCGTCGCCCTCCGGGAGCAGCCAGTTCTCGCCCGGCGCGCCGGGCTCGCCCCCGTCGAGGCCCCATGGTCTGCTGACCCGTCGCTCGGTCACGAGCGACAGGGTGGCCGGCTCGAGCAGCTCGAGCTCGCGGGCGATGCCGTCGCCGCCCGGTGACGCACCTGCGCCACCGCTGCCACGCCGCAGCGCATACGCGCGCACGCGGATCGGCAGGGCGCGCTCGAGCGCCTCGACCGGCGTGTCACGGGTGTTGGTCATCGCGGTGTGGACGCCGCTCATGCCGGGCTTGCCGGGGCGGCCACCCTGTCCTCCACCGACGGTCTCGTAGTAGACCCACCCGTCGCCGCCGACGAGCACGTTGTTCATCGTGCCCTGCCCGGCGGCGCCGAGCCGGCCCGGTGCGGCGCTCGCGAGCACGCCGAGGCACACATCGGCGACGCGCTGGCTGACCTCGACGTTGCCCGCACCGACCGCGGCCGGCGGCTGGGCTGCGACCACGCTCCCCGGTGGCGCGACGACCGTGACCGGGCGCATCGCGCCCCCATTGGCGGGGATGTTCGGATCGGTGGCCGACCGCAGCGCGAACGCGACTGCGCTCACGGTTACCGCCTCGACCGCGTTGACATTGCCGGGTCGCTGCGGATCGGTGCCCGTGAAATCGAACGTGGCGTGGTCGTCGTCGATCGTGAGCGTGACGACGACGCGCGTCGGCGACTGCAGCGCCGGGCGCGGCCCGGCGGAGTCCAGCACGTCGTCGAACCGGAACCGCCCGTCCGGCAAGGCGACCAGCGCGGCCCGCATGCGGCGCTCGCCGTAGT
>JBKPDN010000091.1:0-4964 GCA_046727875.1 Actinomycetota bacterium
GCGCCTCCACGAACTCCTGCCAGCGCTCCTCGAAGCGGACGGCCGCCTCGACCTCGTCCACCACCTCGAAACGCGGCGGCAACCCGGCCTCGAGCGGATGCTCGGCGAGGATCCGCTGGGCGAAGCCGTGCAGGGTCGACAGGGCAGCGTCGTCGAGCTCGTCCAGCGCCGCCCGGCATCGTTCCCGCTCTTCGGGCCCCAGCATGGCGTCGCCTGCGCCGGCCGCCGCCTGCTCGAGTCGGTAGCGGATGCGGTCGCGGAGCTCGCCCGCGGCCGCCTCGGTGAACGTGATCGCGGCGAGCTCGCGGATTGCCACCCGGCCGCGCGCAACGAGCGACACGACCCGACTGACCAGCGCCGTGGTCTTCCCTGTGCCCGCGCCCGCCTCGACGAAGAGCGTCGCGTCGAGCTCGTCGCGGATCGCATCACGGGCGGCGACGTCGACCAGGGGCTGCTCGCCGCTCATCGCGCGTCCCCGGCGGTGTCGTCGTCCGGAACGGGGTCGGCCAACGCCCGGAACTGCACCAACGCGGCGTCGTCGCGCTTCTGCTTCCACACCTCGTCGCGCGCGGGCGGGCACACGCGGTCGAACGGGCAGTAGCAGCAGTTCTCCCACGTCTCGCGCCCGCGCCCGTCCTGGCGCGGTTCGTCGGGGAAGGCCGGGAACACGCCGTCGCCGACGCCGTCGACGATCGTCGTGAGCTTGTCGACGAACTCCGCGCGTGTCGGGCCGTCGAGGGTGATGCCCTTGAGCGTGTCGGCCGCGGACGCGCGCACGTACCAGTAGTACGCGTGGACCTCGGCCTCGGGGTCGAGACGGCCCATGGCCAGCGCGTAGACCGGCAGCTGCAGCCGGTTGCCGCGCTCGAGCCCGGCACGGGGATCGTCGATGAGGCGGCCGGTCTTGTAGTCGAACACGACGATCCTCGACCCGTCCGGCGCACGGTCCACGCGGTCGACGACGCCGCGGAAGCGCACCTCGCGGCCGTCGGGGAGCGAGACCGTCGCGGGCTCGCCGCTGTCGCCGCCGAACCCGAACGCGCGCTCGCGCCCGCCCGGGACCGGGACGACCCCGTACGCAGCCCGGATGTGCGCGTCGCACTCGAGGAACCAGGAGAGCTCGCGCAGGATGCGGCGCCGTTCGAGCTTCCAGAGCAGCGGCCGGCCGGTGAGCCCCTCGGCTTCCGCCTCGTTGCAGCGGCGTTCGCCGATGGCGAGGAGCAGCTCGCGCTCGTCGTCGCTCCAACCCTGGACGGGGGACGTCCGCGGGTCGACCGTGTCGAGGAACTCGGCGAGCGCGGCGTGGACGAGCGAGCCTCGTTCGAGCGGGCTGATCCGGTCGGTCGCCTCGGGTCGCTCCACCTCCCGCACGCGCAGCACGCGTGCGAGCAGGAAGCGGAACGGGCACGTGGCCCAGTCCTCGAGCGAGGTGGGAGAAAGCGCGTCGCCCGGCTCCGGCAGCAATCCGGGCATGGGCCCGACGCGCCCGTCGAAGCGCGTCAACATCGCCGATCGCCGCTCGCGCACCGCGTCGATCCCGGCCGCGAGCCGCGGCGTCGCCGCGACGAGCGGGTGACGATCCAACGGGTGTCGCTCGAGCTGCCACGCGCGCAGGCTGCGGACGTCGCGCTCGACGAGCGATCCGGCCTCCGCCGCGTTGCAAACACCCGCTTCGAACGACGGCACGACGTGCAACCACGCGGCGGGGGCCAGGCGCGTGAGCTCCTCGGCGCCGACCTGCGTGCCCGTCAGCAGGCCGGCGGTCTCGAGCAGCCAGCGCGCCGGCAGTCGCTTGCGCTGCGCACGCGGGTCCGCCCTCGGGTACGACAGCACGCGCTCGGACGCGGTCGCGAGGGCGGCGAGGTAGTCCCGGCGCTCCTCGGTCCGGCGGACGGCGTGGAGGGGGAGCACACCGCCGGTGTCGCGGCGGGCGCGGTCGGGAACGAGCGGGTCCTCGCGACCCAGCGGCGGGAACTCTCCCTCCGCCATGCCGACCACGTACACGACGTCGAAGTCGCCGGCGTACGCGTGGCGCGTGCGCCCGACGAAGACGCCCGTGCCGAACCGACCGACGCGTCCCTCCGGTGCGTCGAGCTCCGACTCGAGCGCCCGGAGGAACGTGGGCAGCGACACCTCGGCGCGGATCTCGCCCAGGGCGTCGAGCCCGCCGAGAGCGTCGGCCACGCGCCGCGCCGATTCCACTTCGGCCTCGGGCCAAGCGGCGCGGTGACCCTCGCCACCGAGGTACTGGTCCAGCAGCTGGCGGGCCCAGGCGGACAACGCGGGCCACGAGCTGGGTGACGGCGGCGCGAGCCGCGCGCCGAGGTCGGCCACGAACCGTCCGAGCCGCTTGGCGTCCTCGACGTCGGCCTCGCGATGGCGACGCGCGCCTTCGCTGAGCTCATCGTCGCCGCGCTGCTCCAACTCGGTCGCCAGCCGCCGAGCGAGGTGTTCCAACCTGTCCGCCCACTGGGTGAGGCCCTTCACGATCCCGGCCTGGCGCGACAGCGTGTCCCAACGGCTCGCGGGGACGGGCCCGCCGTCAGCGGGGTCGCGTACCGGTCCGGACGCCAGCCACCCGACCATCGCTTCGCGTGCGAAGTCGTGCTCGGCCAGGTGGAGGAGGCCGAGCAGTACCCGGCCCGCGGTCGTGTCGGCGAGCCGGCGGGTGGACGGACCGGTCCACGGCACACCCGCGGTGTCGAGCAGCTCGTGCGCGAGCCGCGCGTACGGCTCGTCGATCCGGTACAGGATCGCGACTCGGTGGAGCGGCGTACCCGCCGCCGCGCGGCCGATGACGTCGCGAAGAACGGCGCGCAGCTCGTCCTCGGGATCGGGGGCGCTCACGATCGACGTACCTGCGGGCGGCGACGGCGCGGCGGCGCGGCCGGGCACGCCGATGTCGGAGAGGAGCGCGGCCAGCTCCTCGGTCTGCGCGTCGGCGGCGGGGTCGCCGGTCAGGCCGAGGAGCACGCGCAGACGGCCCGTGCGTCCCAACGCGCGCGCGAGCGCGATCTCGCCCGGCGACAACCGCGTGGGGAGGAACAGCACGACGGTGCCGGTTTCGCGCAGCGCGTGCGAGCCGTCCGCCACCGCGGCGGCCGCGGCGATCGCGAGATCCTCGTCGTCGTAGAAGCCCGTCGTGCGCGAGCGGAACCCGCGGTACAGACGCGCCACGGACGCCGCCGGATCACCGGCGCCGGTGAGCTCGTCGACGGCGGCGTCGTCGGCGCGCCGCAGCTCCAGGAACGAGGCGTCGAGCGCCCGCTCGGTGGCGGGGTGACCCGCGACGGCCGCGAGCGGCGGACCGGCGTCCCCGAGCACGGCGCGGACCACCTCGGACCGCAACGCGCTGGTGAGCGGACGGCGGCGCTGCTCGGCGAGGGCGGGCGCCCCGATGAGCTCGGCCAGCCGGGCGGGCACGAGGAACCGCACGTTGACGAGACCGGGGGGCCGGGCCAGGGCGCGGCGCAGGGCCAGGCCCGCGTACGTCGAGGGAACCGCCACCGTGCCGGGGGCGAGCGGGTCGGAGCCCTTGGCGTCGCGGACGGCCACCCGCAGCGCCTCCCGCGCCGGCGGGCCGTGCTCGACGAGCTGCACCGCGTCCATCAATCTCCTTGCGCTCCTTGCGCCGTCGCAAGCTCCGGCTCTGCTACGGCGGTCAGCACAGCCGCCGCCTCCGCGCGGAGGGTACCGACGCCCTACGACGGGAACGAGGAGGCCGGGCGGCGGGGCACCCGGTCCCCGATTTCGGGGTTGGTGTGCAATCCTTGTTGTTCCCCATGCCGAAGCCTGCTCGAGTCCTCTGGAGGTTTGCGGCCATCGTCCTGGTCGGCGGCCTCACCCTTGGCATCTGTCTGGCTGCGCTCGTCCCGGGTGCGCGCCAGATCGCGCTGGCGCACCACTACACGGGCACGGTCAAGAGCCTCGGGGAGCTGTCCCAGCCGACGCTCGTGTACGACGCGAACGGCACGCAGATCGGCAAGCTCGGCGTGCAGGACCGGGAGCCGGCCGAGCTCGACGAGGTCCCGCAGATCCTGATCAACGCGGTGATCGCAACCGAGGACAAGACGTTCTGGAAGAACCCCGGCATCGACGTCAGCGGCGTGTCGCGCGCGTTCATCGACAACCTGACGAAGGGGAAGATCAGCCAGGGCGGGTCGACGATCACCCAGCAGCTCGTCAAGAACAGGATCCTGGGCAACAAGCGCGACCTGCAGCGCAAGGCGAAGGAGCTGATCCTCGCCTACCGCCTGAACGACAAGTACTCGAAGCGCGAGATCCTCAAGCAATATCTCAACACCGTGTACTTCGGGCAGGGCTCGTACGGCGTGAAGGCGGCGACGCGGCGGTTCTTCCTGACGGCCGACCCCAGCGCGCCGTTCGGCCTGCGTGGCAAGCAGCTGAGCGAGCTCACCGTGGGCGAGTCGGCGTTGCTGGCGGGGTTGATCCAGAACCCCGAAGGCGACAACCCCTACGTGCACCCCGATCGCGCGCTCAAGCGGCGCGCCGAGGTGCTGACGGGGATGGTCGACCAGCACGTCATCACGCAGGCGCAGGCCGACCAGGCGAACCAGGAGGGCCTCCCCACGGTGAAGCCGTCGTCCGAGCTGCGGCCCGAGAACTCCTGGACCGAGAAAGCCCAATCGGTCCTGCTGAACGACCCGCGGCTCGGCGCGACGCCGCAGGAGCGGCGCGAGAAGGTGCTCCAGGGGGGGCTGAAGGTCTACACGACCGAGGACCCGAACCTGCAGCAGCTGGCCGACAACGGGGTGGCGAACGGGCTCAAGGGTGCGACGCCGGGCCTCGATGCGGCGCTCGTCGCGATGGACCCGAAGACCGGCTACGTGAAGGCCATGACCGACAGCCGGCCGTACAGCCAGTCGAAGTTCAACCTCGCCACCGACGGCGCCGGCCGCCAGGTCGGATCCAGCTTCAAGGTCACGACGCTCGCGACGCTCCTC
>JBKPDN010000092.1:0-4363 GCA_046727875.1 Actinomycetota bacterium
AACCCAGACCGCTCCCTCGCCCACGGCGACGCCATCCGGTCGCCCGCCGACGCTGATGGTCGTCGTCGCGTTCGTAGCGGGATCAACACGCGTCACGGTGTCGTCATCGTGATTTGCGACCCACACCGAACCGCTGTCCGCTGCGATCGCCCTTGGCCCGCCACCAACCCGGACTCTCGCCGTGACCCGATCGACGGCAGGATCGAGGCGCGCGACCTCGCCGCGGTTGGGGTAGGCGACCCACACGGCGCCGCCCCCGACGGTCACGCCGAACGGCACACCGCCGACGTGAATCGTGGCAGTGACGTCGTGAGAGCCGGGATCGATCCGCGACACGCTGCCTTCGCCGGCGTTGACCACCCAGACGGCGCCGCCGCCGGTTGCCACCCCTCGAGGGCTGTCGCCGACGCGGGTCCTACCCGACGGTGTTCCACCTCTCGTGGCGATGAGAAAGGCGAGCCCGACCGCAACGAGCACCGATGTCGCCGCGATTCCGAGCGTTCGAGGGCGCAGCAAGCCAGTCTCCGGGATCCGACGCCGCGGGCTACTTGAGGATGTTGACAGCGCGGGCGATGACGAGCGCGACGGTCATCAGCGACACCGCGGACTGCGCCAGCATGGTGAGCTTGGCCCATCGTGACATTGGCATCACATCGGTGGGGCTGAAGGCGGTCGCGTTCGTGAACGACAGATACAAGTAGTCGACGAACTCGGGTTCCCATTCGGGCGGGGTCAGCTCTCGAGTGCTCATCTGCGGGAACAAGAAGTCCGGATACTGCTTGACGGCATGCGCACGGGCGACGGGTCCGCCGCGGTCGAACTCCCAGTACCAGAGCCCGAACACGATCACATTCGTGAGCCAGATGGCAGCTCCGGTGAGCAGGAGCTCCCCCGGGGTGCGGATGCCAGTCCCGCGCACCAGGTCGATGATGAGACGCGCGGCCGTGACCGCGTTTGCGATGCTGATGATCGCGATTAGAAGCAGGCTTGCGCCGCGTAGTACGCGTGACTGGCGGTCGATGCGCGCCGGGTTGGCCACGGTCAGCCCGACCAGCAACAGCAAGGCCAAGCCGGGCAACACCCAACGCGGGTGAGGCGCGATTCGTTCCGGCAGCGCCACGATCATGCCGATCGCAGCAAGGACCGCCACGGTCACGGCCAGCCGTGACTCCCCTCGCGTGGCCCGGCGCCACGCAGGAAGGACGCCGCTCCCGACGGCTTGCGCTGCGCTCTTCCCGGGACCCAGCAACCGGTTGAGGCGCGTCAGGAGGTCGTGCACCTCCCCGCCGGTCTCGTCCGGATCGCCGCTTCCGGTCTCGGAGTCAGCGTCTGTCACGGGATCCTCCGCAGCGGATCTCCCACCACCCGTTGATCCGTGGCTCGATCGACTCTGTCGTCGCGAGGTTATGGCTGCGAGCCCGGCCACGTCTGACACACCCGTCAGGTGTGCGCGAGGCTGCCGGCCGATGGCAGGCGCGCTCGACGGCATCCGCATCCTCGACCTGTCGTGGGGCATCGCGGGCCCGCTCGGGGTGCTGCTGCTCGCCGAACAGGGTGCCGACGTCATCAAGGTCGAGCCGCCCGGTGGCGACCCGTTCCGCGTGTACGACGGCTACAAGGTGTGGACCCGGTCACGCCGCTCGGTCACCTGCGACCTCAAGTCGGACGCCGGCGTCGCCGCGTTCCGCGCGCTCGCCGCCACCGCCGACGTCGTCGTCGAGAGCTTCCGGCCCGGCGTGATGGACCGCCTCGGCGTCGGCTACGACGCGCTGCACGCCGAGCTCCCGCGGCTCGTCTACTGCTCGGTGCCGGCGTACCCGCCCGGGCACCGGCTCGCGCAACGGCCGGGCTACGACGCGCTGGTGCAGGCGGCGTCCGGCCAGCAGTGGGAACAGCCGGGATGGCGACCGGGTCCGATCTTCCTGCACATGCCGATGCCGAGCATGGGCGCGATCTTCCTCGTGCCCACGGGCATCCTCGCCGCGCTCGTCGCCCGCGAGCAGACCGGCGCGGGCCAGCACGTGTCGACGAGCCTGTTGCAGGGCGCGTTCTTGTACACGACTCAGATCTGGCAGCACATCGAGAAGGCGAACGCGGCTTTCCACGACCTGATGGGCAAGACCTACCCGCCCGGCGTGCACCAGGGAATGATCTTCGAGTGCGCGGACCGCGAGTTCGTGCACGTGAGCGTGATGAGCGGGCTGCCGCCGAAGCAGAGCATGGACGAGATCCTGGGCGTCGAGCCGCCGCCGGCCGAGGAGCTCGAAGGCCTGTTGCCGCTGCAGCAGCAGGTGCTGATGAATGACCGGCGCCGCGACGCGTTCAAGGACCGCAAGCGCGACGAGCTTGTGGCCGAGTTCCAGGCCAACAACATCGCGGTTGAGGCGGTCATCACGATGGAGGAGGCGCTGGCCCAGCCGCACGCGCAGCTGGCGGCGAACGGCATGGTCGTGACGGTCGACGACCCCGATCTCGGTCCCCTGATCCAGGTCGGGGTGCCCATCAATCTCTTCGGCACGCCGGGTGCGATCCGGGGCCCCCAGCCTCGGGTCGGCGAGCACAACAACGAGGTGTGGGGCGAGGTTGGCGTCACGCCCGCGTAAGCGTCACGCCGCAAGTGCTTGACGCGCTGCCGGCGTCAGTTGAGACTCGGCCGGACTGAGGCCGGGTGGGGGCACGCAGCGGCATTGACACCGGGAGGGTCTCAGGATGAGCGCAGCGAGAACCAGCCAACCGCTGGCACGCGTCGGGGCATGGATGGGCATCGTGTTCGTCGTTCTGTTCGTGGTCGGGTTCCTGTCCTTCCCGACGCCCGACAACAATAAGCACACGGCCGAGTGGGTGCGGTGGTGGACCGACAGCGGACATCGCACGGCCGCAATCGTCGGTGCCTATCTCATGGTCCTTGGTGTGCTCGCGTTCGTGTGGTTCGCGTCGAGTTTGCGCGACCGCCTCGGCGAGGGCAGCGGGCTGATGCTCACGTTCGGATCGATCTTCGCCGCCATGGCGCTGGTGTCGATCATGGTGCGGGCCACGGTCCCCGGCGCGAAGCAGTTCGGGGATGTCCCGGTCCCGACTGGGGACTTCGCGCGCCAGTTCGACCAGATCGGGATGGGGCTCTTGCTGCTCGCAGGTGCGTTGGCGGCCGGCCTGTTCGTCGCGCTCGCGTCGTACCTGGCGCGCCGGCGAGAGGTCCTGCCCGGGTGGCTGTGCATCGCCGGCTACGTCGTGGCTGCGCTGCAGCTCGTGGCGGCGCTGTTCTTGCCGTTCGTCTTGTTCGTCCTGTGGGTGCTCGTCGCCGCCATCGTGCTGGTCAGCCGAAGCCGCAGCACGGTCACGGCCTCGCCCGCCGGAGCGCCGAGCGGCTAGGCAGATTGCGTCCGGTGACGCACCCGCATCGCTTCCGCTTCGGTGTCGACCTGCACCAGCCGCTTCCCGATCGGTCCTGGCCCGACAGCGCGCGCGAGGTCGAGGCGCTCGGCTACTCGACCATGTTCGTCCCCGACCACTTCGACGAGGGCATCGGACCGCTCACGGCGATGGCGACCGCTGCGGCGGTCACGACCACGCTCAACGTCGGCACGCTCGTCCTCGACTGCGACTTTCGGCATCCGGCGGTACTCGCACGCGAGCTTGCGAGCATCGACGTGCTGTCGGAGGGGCGCCTCGAGGTCGGGCTCGGGGCGGGATGGAAGCGGCTCGACTACGACCGCTCCGGCATCGAGATGGACCCGCCGAAGGTGCGGGTCGATCGCCTGGTCGAGCACACCGAGGTGCTCAAGGGCCTGTTCGGCGGCGGTCCGTTCAGCTTCAAGGGCGAGCACTACACGATCACCGAGCTCGACGGGACGCCGGCACCCCACCGGCCGGGTGGCCCGCCGATCATCATCGGTGGCGGCGGTCCGCGTGTGCTGCGCTTCGCCGGTGCCACCGCCGACATCGTCGGCGTCAACGCGTCGGTCCACGCCGGTGAGATCGACGTCGCCGCCGCGCAGGACGCGCTCCCGGCGCGCATCGACGAGAAGGTCGACTGGGTGCGACAGGGCGCCGGCCAACGCTTCGACGACCTCGAGCTCAACGCCTGGCTCGCGATCGCCGAGGTCACCGACGGCGCCGACGAGGTCGCGGCGGGCCTGGCCGTCGCGTTCGAGAGCGATCCGGCGGACGTCCTTGCGTCGCCGCTCAGTCTGATCGGCTCGCCCGCCGAGATACCAGACCGGCTCCGTGAACGGCGCGAGCGGTGGGGGTACTCCTACAACGTGATCCCCGGCGACAAGGTGCACGACTTCGCGCCGATCGTCGCCGAGCTCACCGGAACGTGACCGAGGGAGGAGCCTGATGCACGCGCTGGAAGGGGTGCGGC
>JBKPDN010000093.1:0-5614 GCA_046727875.1 Actinomycetota bacterium
GCGCGGCCCCGGCGGCGTCGAGCGCGGTCGACGCCAGTCGCGCCGGGTCGAACTCGACTAGTCCCGGCGCCGGTGACGACGGGAGCAGCGGCCGGGTCTCCTCGTGCTCGACGCGCGCGTCGCCACCGACGATCGCCGCCCGCACCGACGACGTCCCCACGTCGACGACGAGGATGCTCACGATTCCCCGATGCGTGCCTGAAGCAACATATTGATGCCCGGGGGACGCATCACGGCCAGGGCACCTCGCCGAACGGGTCGGGGAGGCCGAGCTTGCCCGGGTTGAGGATGCCGCTGGGGTCGAGGGCCCGCTTCACGGACGCGAGCACCTCGAAGGCCTCCCCGAGGGCCTCCCGCACGAACCGGGCCCGGTTGAGCCCCACGCCGTGGTGGTGGCTGAGAGCGCCGCCGGCGGCCAGCACGGCCCGGGTCCCGGCGTCCCACGCCGCCCGGTAGTAGGCCTCCCGGCCGTCGGCCTCGATTTGTCCCGCGAAGGTGAAATAGAGACAGGCCCCATCGGGGTACGAGTGAGAGAGGTGCGCCGAGGCCGCCAGGGTTCCGCCTACCGCCTGGATCGCCTGTGTGGCCTCGGCGTACATCTTCGGCAGCCCCCGCCAGCGCGCGGCGACCTCCATCGTGTCGACCACGTAGCCGCGTGAGATCAGCGCCTCCAGGGCGCTGACGTCGTTGCGATGCTCCATCCACCGGCCGACGAGCTCCTGGTCGAGGAGCTCGGCGCCGTTGTCAAGGCACTCCTCGAGCACGACGTCCATCACGTGTTCGACGAGCTCGTGATCGCCCTCGTCGAGGACGAGCAACACGTGGCGGCCGCCGGTCTGGAAGCTGCGGTCGGCCTCGATCGCATCGTAGAGCCGCAGGACGGCCGGGGTGGCGCCCCGATGCAGGGAGCTGCGGCACGCCTCGATCCCGTCCGCGAACGACGTGAACCCGAATGCGGCCCGCTGCTCGACGCGCGGCACCGGGTGCACCCGCAGGCGCGCGCCCGTGATCACACCGAGCGTCCCCTCGCTGCCGACGAACAGCTGCGTCAGGTCGGGCCCGACGGCCGCCCGCGGCGCGCCGCCGGTGTGGACGACGCGTCCGTCGGCGAGCGCGACGTCGAGGCCGACGACCATGTCCTCGATCTTCCCGTAGCGGGTCGAGTACTGGCCCGCGCCGCGGCACGCGAGCCAGCCGCCCACCGTCGACAGGTCGATGGACTGCGGCCAGTGCCCGAGCGTCGCGCCGTGCTCGGCGCGCAGCGTGTTCTCGAGCCAGGTGCCGAACGTGCCCGGGAGCACGTCCAGCACGAGGGACTCGTCGTCGACGTCGACGATGCCCGACAGCCCGCACACGTCGAGTGCCACGCCGCCGTGCAGCGGCACGCTGGCGCCGCAAACGCCGCTGCGCCCGGCCGCCGCCGTCACCGGGACGCGCGCCTCGTTGCAGACGCGCAGCACGTCCGCCACTTCGCTCGCCGATCCGGGTCGCGCCACTGCGTTCGCCCTCGCGGCGACCTGCCCGTCGAGCGCCCAGATCATCGCCAGCGGCCACCAGTCGCGGCTCGCCTCGGCCACCGTGCCGGGGTCGACGGTCACCTCGGCGCACGCCGAGCGCAGGCGCGCGAGCAGCGCGTCGTCGACGGGCACGGTCGCCGTGTCGATGCGGGCGCGCACCTCCTCGGCCTCGCCGCCGAACGCGATCGGCGGCGTCGGCTGCCCGGTCACGCCGCTCATCGTGCTGGAGCTACGTCCCGAGGGACGCGGAGACGGCGGCTTTGCCGACCGTCGGAGCAGGAGCCGGAGCTTGCGACGGCGACCAAGCTAGATCGCGAGCGCGGTCTCGGGCAGGTCGGCGGCGTCGCGCTCGGTAGCGACGGCGGCCCGGTACTCCTTGACCTGCCGCGCCTGCTCGGCGTCGTCCCAGCCCAGCTCGTGCCCGACGAGGCGGGCGACATCGTCGGCCGCGGCGGCGGAGTCGTCCCGGGCCAGGAGGCGGGCCCGCGTGCGGCGGGTGAGCACGTCGTCGAGCGTGCGCGCCATCTCGTGGCGCACCGCGTGCACGGCCTCGGCCTTGAGGTACGGGAGCCCGGGCACGAGCGCTTCGCCGAGGTGCGGCTCGTCGTCGACGAGCGCGTCGATCAACGCGGCCTCGGTACCGTACCGGCCCGCGAGGTGCTCGTGCCGGCTCGGCTCGTTGGTGTCGGGCGGCGCCTCGAAGCCTTCGGCGCCCAGCAGCCCGAGGCGCTTGGTGCGGCAGCGGCGTCGCTTCCCGAGCAGCGCGTTGACGGCGTCGACCGTGTCGTCCGCCATGCGCCGGTACGTCGTGAGCTTGCCGCCCGTGACGGTCACCAGCCCGCTCTCGGAACGCCGCACCGCGTGCTTGCGAGAGAGGTCGGCGGTCCGGTCGTCGGCGGCCGTCCGGAGCAGCGGCCGCAGCCCCGCCCACGTACCGAGCACGTCGGATTCGTGCACTGGCTCGGTGATCGCGGCGTTCAACGCGCTCAGGAGATAGGAGACGTCGTCGGGTGTGCACTGCGGGTCGTCGAGCGTCCCGTCGTAATCGGTGTCGGTCGTGCCGACGTACGTGAGGTCGCCCCAGGGCACGACGAACACCGACCGCCGGTCCTTGGGCACCGGCACGACGGCAGCGATGTCGTTGCGGACCTTGCTCCACGGGACGGTGATGTGGATGCCCTTGGCGGGACGGATCGAGTTCGGGTGCGTCTCCTCGTCGAGGGCGCGCACGTCGTCGGACCACACGCCGGCCGCGTTCACCACGACCCGTGCCCGGACCTCTAACTCATCCCCGTCCGCCTGCAGGCGCGCGCCGTGCACCCGCCTGTCCGCGTCCTTGCGCAGCGATGTCACCCCGGCGTAGTTCGCCACGACCGCGCCGTGCGCGGCTGCGGTCCGGCACAGCGTGAGCGTGAGCCGGGCGTCGTCGGTGTGGGCGTCGTAGTAGAGGTAGCCGCCGGCGACGCGGTCGGCCCGCAGCGTCGGCATGTGCACGAGCGCCTGGTCGGTCGAGATGCGCTTGTGCCGCTTGCCGATGCGCAATCCGCCGGTCAGGTCGTACATCCAGAGCGCGCCACCGAGGGCGCGGGCGAGGCGCCGGCTGATCACGCCGTCCCTGGTGAACAGCGGGATCAGGAAGGGCAGGATCCGGACCAGGTGCGGCGCGTTGCGCAGGGCGATCTGGCGCTCGGCCAGGTTCTCGTACACGAGCGCGATCTCACGCTGCTGGAGGTAGCGCAGGCCGCCGTGCACGAGCTTCGAGCTCTTCGACGAGGTACCCGACGCGTAGTCGTCTCGCTCGACGAGCGCGGTGCGCAGGCCGCGCGTCGCGGCGTCGAGCGCCACGCCGGCACCGGTGATGCCGCCTCCGACGACGAGCACGTCGAACTCCTCGTGGGCGAGGCGTTCGAGCGCCGTGGCTCGGTCGAAAGCGGGCGAGTCCATCGGACCGAGGCTACCGCCGGGCACGTACAGGCGGTCCGACGGCCGTTCCCCGCCCGCGCCGAACATATGGCACTGTGAGTGCAGCAAGTCCCCCCTGAGTCGGAGTCGCTCGTGCCGAGGCCGCTGTTCACCACTGCTGACGACGTCGTCCTCACTGGGCGCCGGTGGCTGCGCGTCGAGGAGCCGCGCGCAGCGGTCGTGCTCGTGCACGGGTTCTCTGCTTCCGCCGACGATCCCAACGTGTGCGATCTGGCGGAAGTGCTGCACGACGACGGTGTCGACGTCGTGTGCTACGACGCGCGCGGCCACGGCGCATCAGAGGGGCATTCGACCCTCGGCGACCTCGAGCGTCACGACGTCGCGGCCGCCGTCGACGCGGCGCGGGAACGTTGCGACCACGTCGTGCTCGTCGGTGCGTCGATGGGTGCGATCGCCGCGCTCCGGTACGCCGCTGCCACCGACGATCTCGACGGCGTCGTGTCGGTGAGCTGTCCGTCCCGGTGGCGGCTCCCCCGCAACGTGCAGGGCGTGCTCGCCGCCGGTCTCACGCGCACCCGACTCGGCCGGGCGATGGCGGCCCGCTGGATGGGTGTGCAGGTCGCGCCGCGCTGGACGAACCCGGAGCCCCCGATCGGGCTGGTGACGAGGGTGCGAGCGCCGGTGGCGTTCGTGCACGGCGCCGCCGACCGGTTCGTGCCCGCGTCCGACGCCGACGAGCTCTACGAGCGGGCCGGCGACCCCCGCCAGCTGCAGATCGTGCCCGCCATGGGCCACGCGTTCGGGCCGGAGTCGGTGCCGGCGATCCGAGGCGCGGTGCGGTGGGCGCTCGCCCAGCCGGTGCGTACCTGAACCGGAACCATCCCGGGCGAGGTACGCATCGCTCGGAGGTCAGTCGTCCCCGCCGTCCGGCTCCCACCACCATGCCAGCCCGTGCAGGCCAGGGCCGGTGTGCACGACCATCACCGATCCGAACTCGCCCACGAACTTCGTGGCCGGCGTGGCCTCGGCCTGGACCCGTTCGAGGAGCGCGTCGGCCGAGTCGGGTGCGAGCGCGTGCAGGGCGGCGACGTGCAGTCGTGTGTTCGGCTCGCGCGAGCGGAAGAGCCGGCCGACCATCCGGTCGAGGGCGGCGTCGCCGCTGAGCGCGGGTCGCAGCCGGTGCACCTTGCCGCCCCGGAACTCGAACAGCGGGTGGATGCGGAGCCGGCGCCCGGCCCAGCCGGCGATACCGGGCACGCGCCCACTGCGGACGAGGTGGTCGAGGTTGGGCACCGCGGCTACGAGCTGCACCCGCTCGACGACGTCCTTGGCGATCGCCTCGACCTCCTCGAGCGCCGCGCCGCGCTCCGCGGCCGCCGCCGCCGCTAGCACGACGAGCGCCTCGGCTCCGGCCGCGGTGGCGGTGTCGACCACGCGGATGTTGTCGCCCAGCTGGCTCGCGGCAACCGTGGCCGCTTCGTAGGTCCCGCTCATGCTCGCGGCGATCGTGAGGACGAGGACGCCGTCGTCGGTGAGGCGCGACTCGATGGCCGCGGCGAACTCGCCGGGGGCGGGGCCCGACGTCGAGACGCGCTCGTCGCCGAGCAGCTCGGTCAGGGGGCGCTCACCCTCCCGCACCGACGCACCGCCGATCGTCAGCCACATCGGCACGACCGTGATGCGATGGCGGGCCACGAGATCGGGCGGCAGCGCGGCGGCGCTGTCGGTGACGATCGCGACGCTCATGCAGTCTTCCGACGTTCGCGTACGGCGGCGGCGCTGACGACGACGAGCATGCCCGAGAACAGTAGGACGATGCGCGAGGGCTCGAGCAGGCCGATGACGGGCCAGTTCACGGAGTCGATGAGGGCGGCGGCGAGACCGGCGCCCACGGCGGCGAGGCTGAGCGCGACGCGTATGACCACGTGGAAGGCCGCGAACGCAAGGACGCGGTCGTGGCCGTCGAGCTGCGACTGGAGCGCGCCCATGCCCGCGGCGAGCGTGTACGCGGCGGCGGCTCCGAAGCCGACCGCGCCGAGATAGGCCGCCCACAAGCCGGGCGACAGGCTGAACACGGCGACGATGACCCCGATGACGAGGGTTCCGAGCGCGGTGCGCTGGATCGCGTCGCCGCCCGACGCGCGTTGGAGCACGGCGATGCCGAGCACCGCGCC
>JBKPDN010000094.1:0-7287 GCA_046727875.1 Actinomycetota bacterium
ACCCGGGACGGTGCGGATGCGGCGCGCTTCTCGCGGCGACAGCTCGTACGTGTTCTTGTCGAGCGGCGGGTTGTCCGGCTCGATCTTGTTTTGCACGCCGTCGAGGCCGGCCATGAGCATCGCCGAGAAGGCAAGGTATGAGTTGCAGCTCGGGTCGGGAGCGCGGAACTCGATGCGCTTCGCCTTTGGGTGGTCGGTGTACATCGGGATACGACACACGGCCGAGCGGTTTCGAGCCGAGTACACCAGGTTGACCGGCGCCTCGAAGCCCGGGACGAGCCGCTTGTAGCTGTTCGTCGTCGGCGCGGCGAAGGCGAGGATCGAAGCGGCGTGCTTCAGAAGCCCGCCGATGTACCAGCGGCAGACGTCGCTGATCCCCGCGTAGCCCTTCTCGTCGAACATCAGCGGCTCGCCGCCCTTCCAGAGCGACTGGTGCGTGTGCATGCCGGAACCGTTGTCCTGGAAGATCGGCTTCGGCATGAACGTCACGGTGAAGCCCGCCGACCGCGCGACGTTCTTCACCACGTACTTGTAGAGCATGAGCTTGTCGGCCATCGTCAGCAGCGTGTCGAACCGCATGTCGATCTCGGCCTGGCCGGCGGTGCCCACCTCGTGGTGCTGCACCTCGACCTCTACGCCCAGCTTCTCGAGCGTCAGGATCATCTCCGACCGGAGGTCCTGGAAACTGTCCATCGGCGGGACGGGGAAGTAGCCCTCCTTGTACCGGGGCTTGTACCCGAGGTTCGGGCCACCGTCGAGCTCGAACTCGCGGCCCGAGTTCCACACACCCTCGACCGAGTCGACGTAGTAGTAGCCCGAGTACTGGTTCTGGTCGAAGCGCGCCGAATCGAAGATGTAGAACTCGGCCTCGGGGCCCATGTACACGGTGTCGGCGATGCCCGTGCCCTTGACGTACTCCTCCGCCTTCTTCGCCACATAGCGCGGGTCGCGGCTGTACGGCTCGCCTGTGATCGGGTCGCGCACGAAGCAGTTGATGCTGAGCGTCGTGTGCTCGCGGAAGGGGTCGATGACCGCGGTGTTCGGGTCGGGCACCAGGAGCATGTCGGACTCCTGGATCTCCTGGAAGCCGCGGATCGACGAGCCGTCGAACCCGTAGCCCTCGTCGAAGCCGTCCGCGGTCAGCTCGTGGATCGGCATCGAGAAGTGCTGCATGAGGCCGGGTAGGTCGCAGAACCGGAGGTCCACGATCTCGGCGCCCGAGTCCTGGGCCAGCTTGAGCACGTCACTCGGGGTGCGCTGCTCCGCCACGTCGTCTCCTTCGTCGAGTGTCGAATTCGTCGCTCGTCAGATTCGTCGTGCCGGACGCGTCCCCGGCGCCCGGCGCACCGCCTGCAAAATCGGCGGGAGCCTATGCCCCCTTCCGCGCGCCCGGCGAGGCGCGGGGCGGTCACCGCCTGGCGCACGCTCCCAGCCTGCGATTTCGCATCCATTGCCCCACCATGAACGCAGCGTTAAAGGCGCCCGAGCAACGGATTCAGAGGGGAACCCGGTCGGGTGCAGCTGCCACACTTGGTGGGATGGAACGGCCACTCGACTACGTGCTGCGTACCGTCGAAGAACGGGGCGTGCGGTTCGTGCGCCTCTGGTTCACCGACGTGCTCGGCAAGCTCAAGAGCTTCGCGATCACCCCCGCCGAGCTCGAAGGCGCGCTCGAGGAGGGCATGACCTTCGACGGCTCCGCGATCGAGGGGTACACGCGCGTCCAGGAAGCCGACATGCTCGCCAAGCCGGACCCGGGCACGTTCGAGATCGTGCCGTGGCGGGGCGAGGACGCGCCGGTTGCGCGCATGTTCTGCGATATCCACCGGCTCGATGGCGAGCCGTTCGAGGGCGACCCGCGCCACGTCCTGAAGCGCAACCTCGAGCGGGCGCGGGAGAAGGGGTTCACCTTCTACGCCGGGCCCGAGATGGAGTTCTTCTACTTCAAGTCGTCACGCTCGCCGGAGCCCCTGGACACGGCGTCGTACTTCGACCTCACCCAGATGGACATGGTCAGCGAGCTACGCAAGCAGACGATCCTCACGCTCGAGGCGATGGGCATCCCGGTCGAGTACAGCTTCCACGAGCTCGGGCCGAGCCAGCACGAGATCGACCTGCGCTACAGCGACGCCCTCAGCATGGCGGACAACGTCATGACCTTCCGGCTCGTGCTAAAGGAGGTCGCCCAGGAGCTCGGCGTGTACGCCACGTTCATGCCGAAGCCGCTGGCGGACGCCTTCGGCTCGGGCATGCACACGCACATCTCGCTGTTCGAGGGTGACGTCAACGCGTTCCACGACCCGGGCGACGAGCACGGGCTGTCGAAGGTCGGCAAGTGCTTCATCGCCGGTCTGCTGCGCCACGCGCCCGAGATCACCGCCGTCACCAACCAGTGGGTGAACTCGTACAAGCGGCTGGCCATCAACCGCGAGGCGCCGATCGTCGGGTACGAGGCGCCCGTCTACGTGTGCTGGGCGCGGAACAATCGCTCGGCCCTCGTGCGCGTGCCGCTCGCCAAGAAGGGAAAGGAGAGCTCGACGCGCATCGAGTACCGCTCCCCTGACCCGGCGTGCAACCCGTACCTCGCGTTCAGCCTGATGCTGGCCGCGGGCCTGAAGGGCGTCGACGAGGGCTACGAGATCCCGCCCGAGGCCACCAACAACATCTTCGAGATGACTCCCGAGGAGCGGGCCGCCGAAGGCATCGACTCGCTCCCGCGGTCGCTCGCCGAGGCCGTCGACGTGATGGAGAACTCGGAACTGGTCGCGGAAGCACTCGGGGAGCACGTCTTCGAGCACTTCATCCGCAACAAGCGCAACGAGTGGGCCGACTACCGGGGGCAGGTCACTCCGTGGGAGCTGGACCGGTACCTCGGTTCGCTGTGACGGCCCGCCCCCGCGGCGCGGGCGTCGTCGAGCCGCTGCTCGTCTTCCCCGACCCGCCGCCGGCGCTGCTCGCGCAGACGCTCGACCTCGCCGGCTACCCGTGGAAGGCCGTGACCAACGCGTCGGTCGCCGTGCAGACCGAGCCGTCCGATGGCTGGGCCGGCGCGGTGGTGTGCGCCGACGACGACCCCGAGGGCGCGTTCGGCATCTGCCGGGCGATGCGCAAGCGCGACGCGCCGCTCGAGCCGATCCTCCTGCTCGTCTCGGGCGCGCAGCTCGGCGAGCTCGAGATGCGCGAAGACGTCTTCGACGACTTCTGCCTCTCGCCGTTCCATCCCCGCGAGCTCGAGGCGCGGCTTCGGCACCTCCACTGGCGGACCGGGCACGACGCGCGGCCCGAGGTGGTCGAGTACGGCGACCTCGTCCTCAACCTCGAGACGTACCAGGCGGGCATGGGCCACCGGCCCCTCGACCTCACCTACATGGAGTACGAGCTGCTGCGGTTCTTCGCCACCCATCCGGGCAAGGTGTTCACCCGCGAGCAGCTGCTGTCGCGGGTCTGGGGTTACGAGTACGACGGCGGCGCGCGGACGGTCGACGTGCATGTCCGCCGCCTGCGGGCCAAGCTCGGCGAGGAGCACGCCGGGCTCATCCAGACGGTACGGTCGGTGGGCTACCGCTTCGGGCAGGTGCGATCGCTGCCCGGCGGGGGCACGGCGCCCGACTCGTAGCCCGACGCTTGCCCCGGGGTGCGAACGGGTAGAAATACATCTTCCGGCGGGGTTCCCAAGGCGTTCCGAATGATCGCCACCGACACGGTCCTTCAGTCCCGATACCGCATCGACGGTCTCATCGACCGCGGCGGGATGGCCGACGTGTACCGGGCGCGCGACATCCGGCTCGACCGCGACGTCGCCGTCAAGGTGCTGCGCGAGATCGAGCACGAGCGGCGCTTCGCGGCCGAGGCCCGCACCCTCGCCAAGCTGCAGCATCCGAACCTCGTCCGGCTGCTCGATGCCGGGACCGAGAACGGCGACGCCTTCCTCGTGCTCGAGCTGCTCGATGGTGCGACGCTGCGTGAGCTGTTGGACGAGGGACCGCTCCCGGAGGCCCGGGTCGCCCGCGTCGCGGCCGAGACCGCCGCCGCGCTGGACTACATCCACCGGCGGGACATCGTGCACCGCGACGTGAAGCCGTCGAACCTCATGCTCGACGAGTACGGGGCGATCCGGCTCGCCGACTTCGGCATCGCCCGTCTGCTGGGCGCGACGCGCATCACCACCACGCATCAGGCCATCGGCACGATGGCCTACATCGCGCCCGAGCAGCTCGAGGGGGGCGACGTCGGGCCGCACACCGACGTCTACTCGTTGGGCCTGGTGCTGATCGAGTCGTTGACGGGCCGGCGCGTGTTCGACGGTCCGCCCGCCGAAGCGGCCGCGGCGCGCCTCTCGCGCGACCCGGACGTGCCTGCGGGCCTGTCAGACCCGTGGCCCTCGCTCCTGCGCGCGATGACCGCACGCGACCCGGCCCTGCGTCCGAGCGCGGCGGCCGTCCGGGACCAGCTCGACGGCGACACGGCCGAGACCGCGCCGGCAGTGACCGTCCCCCTCGCCGCCGCCGGAGCAGCCGCGTTGCACGATGCCGACGCCGCCGCGACGGCGCCGGTCGCGCCGGACCGCACCGAGGTCGCGTCGACGACCGTGCGCGAGCTCCCTCGCCGGAACCGGCGGCGTCCCTGGCGCGCAGCGCTGCTCGTCGCCGCCCTCCTGGCGGGCGCACTGGTCGCGGGCGCGCTCGCGTACAGCGCCGGCTCCGGCGGCGGGTCCCCGCCGGCCACGACCACGACCGTGGCGCCGACCACCGTCGCCCCGACGACGCTCCCGCCGCAGACCGCGCCCCCTCCGCCCACCGCTCGGCCCGACAAGGGCGGCAAGGGCAAGGGGCAGGGCAAGGACGCGCTCACCGAGTTCCAGAAGCGGCTCGAGGAGCTCCGCAAGCTGCTCGAGAAGAGCAACCAGAGCGACTGACGGCCGCTACCCGCGCCCGCCGAGATGCGCGGCGAGGAAGGCGGCGGTGCGGTCCCAGGCGCCGGCGGCGGCGTCGGGCGCGTGCCACGGCGCATGCGGGTTGTCGAAGGCGTGCCCCGCGCCCTCGTACACGTCGATCTCGATGTTCGGCATGTCGCGGGCTGCGGCCTGCAGTCGCGCGAGTGAGTCAGCGGGGATGAACGCGTCGTCGGTGCCGACGTGCAGGAGGGCGGGGCACGTCACTTCGTCGATGCGCTCGGCGAGCTGATCCACGCCGACGCCGTAGTAAGCCACTGCGCAGTCGGGGTCGAGCTCGCACGCGGCGCCGTATGTCATTCCACCGCCGAAACAGAACCCGATCACCCCGACGGCTCCGTCGACCTCGGGCCGTGCTCGGAGGTACGCGAGCGCGGCGCCGACGTCGAGGACGCCCGTCTCGGCTTCGAACCCGACGATGAGCTCGAGCGCCCGGGCCATCCCCGACTCGTCGTGCGGCAGGTCCACGCCGCGCTCCATGCGCCAGAACAGTTCGGGCGCCATCGCCACGTACCCGAGCCCGGCGATCCGGGCGGCGACGTCACGCGTGTAGTCCGTGAGGCCGAGGCCCTCGTGGAGGAGCACCATCCCGGGGGCGCGCCCGCCCGCGGGGAGCGCGAGATGCGCGTCGAGGTGGTCGCCGTCGTGCGTGGGGACGCGGACCGATTCCGTGGGCACGGCCGGCCGGGGGCTACGCCGTGTCGCCGCGCTGCCGGTCGGCGTCCTCGGAGGAGAGCCAGCCGAACAGCGCGCTCCAGATGGCGCCGCCGAACATGATCGCGACCGGGACGACCAGGACCATCACCACGACCATGAGCACCGCACCGAGCATCTGTTTCTCCTGTCGCCGTCGCAAGCTCCGGCTTTGCGGCGACGGTCGGCAAGCCGCCGTCCGCCGCAGAGACGCTACAGGACCGATCCTTGACGTCAGCAAGGCGTCAGCACAGCATGACCCGGGCGGCACAGGTGGTGTCCCCCGAAGGAGCAGGACATGGACGATGTGAAGTGGGAACGGTACGGCGCGGCCGCAGGTCTGGTGTTCGTCATCCTCGTCCTGGTCGCGTCATTCCTACCCGGGGAGTCGCCACCCGCCGTCGACGACAGGGCCGTGACGATCGCCAAGTACTTCCACGGTCACAGCGGCGCCATCCAGGCGGCGGCGTTCCTCAGCGGTCTCGCAGGCGTCGCGTTCCTGTGGTTCCTGGGAAGCCTGTGGAGCAGGCTACGCCGGCCCGATGAGACGCGGCGCCTGGCCACGATCGCGGCCGGCGGCGGCGTGGTGACGCTCGGGTTAGTGCTCGTCGGGTTTGCGATGAACGCGACGATCGCACTGCGGCTGCAGTCGCTCGGGCTTCTCGGAGCGCGGTTCTTCTACACACTCTCGACCGTGGTCATCGCCATGGCGTCGTTCTCGATCGCCGTGCTCGTGATCGCCACCTCCGTCGCCGCCATCCGGGCCAAGGTGTTCCCGGTGTGGCTCGGCTGGGTCGGCGTGGTGCTGGGGTTAGCGTGGGTGGTCGCGGGTCTCGGTGTCGCGACCGACAACAGCGCCATTTTCACGCTCGGGTTCATCGTTTTCATCGTGTGGTTGATCTGGATCCTCGTGATCAGCTTCTTGCTGTTCCAACCGCAGGAGCAGGCAGCGTCAGCGACGTAGGCGACGGGCAGCACGCGTCTCGCGGGCGGGAAACGCCTCGGGACGCGTGCCGTCCGCCCGTGTGACGGCGTTCCACGCCGCCGCCGCCACTGCGGCGAACACCGCGTCCGACGCGCGCGCGAGGGGCGCGCCCGGATCATCGACGACGGTGACGTCGATGGGTGGCGTGTCCTTGGCGCGGATTACGCCGAACGACCGAATGGTGAGATCGTGGACCTCGCCGGTCTCGGGATCGACCGCGATCCCCTCGCTCAGCACCCACCCCAGCGCCATGTGTGTGGCGCCGACCGCGTAGGAGCGGAGCACCACCTCGTCGAGCGGGTCGCCCGCTGCGACGCGAACCGCGACGCGCTCCAGCGTTCCCGAATCGTCGAGGACGACGCGCGCACCCGCGACGGCCCCGCCTTCGATCGTTGCGCACGTATCGAGCAGGACACCGGCGGCGCGGTCGTCCGCAACCAGCGCGGCCCGGTCGGCGCCCGCCTCCTCGAGCGCCCCTTCCACCAGCAGCGCGAGCTCGGCGCTTCCCGCGGCGCGCAGCTGCGTGGCGACCGGCGGCCCCGCGACGCGCGCCGGCTCCCACCGCTGGCGCACGTCGATGCGGTACGGCGTCGCTCCGCCGGCAGCGGCGAAGCCCGCCTCTGCGCCCGCGGCCACGCGCCCGAGCACGGTCACGCTC
>JBKPDN010000095.1:0-8159 GCA_046727875.1 Actinomycetota bacterium
GTCGGTGTCCAGCGGGCAGCTGGCGAAGATCTACGGGTTCACCGACCTCGACGGCAGCCAGCCCGACGCGTGGCGGTACCTCGTCGAGGTCCAGGACGCCGGCAAGCCCGCCGACGTCACCGGGTACCGCTGATCCCTAACCTCGCGTCCCGCGTAGCTGGCTGAAGTCGACCGGGTAGCCGCCGTTCTCGACGATCGTCCTGGAGAACGGCGCGAGCAGCGAGAACAGCTCGTCGGCGCGGTCGCCGAGCCGGGCGATCACCTCGCGTTCGGCCAGGTCGGTGGCGTGCTCGATCTCCCCGCGGAACTCGCGACCGGCGTCGGTGAGCTGCCCCTCGCCGTCGAGCAGGCCACGGGCCTGCAACCGGGCGCGGGCGGCGTCGACGTCCTCCTCGCTCCATCCCCGCGTGAACACGTAGGCGCCTGGTTTCAGGCCCCAGGTCAGCTCGGTGAGGACGGTGATCTCGCACGAGTCGGTGTTCGAGATCCACGCCGCGATGTGTCCGTCCCCGCGGTGCTCGCGCACGAGGTCGGCGGCGCGCTGGAAGCGCCCCATCGGCGTGTCGGGCACCGGCAGCACCGAGAGGCCCGAGTACAGCATGCGGCCCGATGGGTCGACGCCCTGGGTGAGGGAGAACAGGATCTCGGTCGCCTGTTTCACCTCGGAGCCGGGCTCGCCCAGCAGACGCTCGAGCTGCTCGGCGGCGCCGTCGCGTCGCGCTGCCAGCATGTGCTCGGCGTCGGTCTTGGACCACCCACCGGTCACGGCACGCTCGACCACCGCCGGCTTGAAGGCCCCGAACGCCGCGCAGATGACGCTCCACGGCGCAGTGCCCAGGCACGCGCCCCGGCTGCAGAAGTAGCCCTCGAAGTAGTTGAGGCCCAGTGCCTCGTACCTCTGGTGCGCCTCGGGTGCGAAGTACACCCCCGCTGCGACCGGCTCGACAAGGTTGCGCAAGCGCCGCGCCGTTTCGTGTAGGTCTGAGCCCACCGTCCCCCCTCAGTCGCCGGTTGATTCGGGTCCGTTCGCCGCCGTTCCTACCGGCGGATGACCCGGTTCCGGAGCGTACCGATCCCGGCGATGGTGATCTCCACGACGTCCCCGTCCTCGAGCCAGCGCTGCGGGTTCCGGGCCATGCCGACACCGCCCGGCGTCCCGGTGAGGATCACGTCGCCGGGCTCGAGGGTGAGCCCGCGGGACAGATGCGCGATCAACTGCGGGACGTCGAAGACGAGCTGATCCGTGTTCGAGCACTGCAGGACCTCGCCGTTGACGCGGGTCTCGATGTCGAGGTGGCCGAGATCAAGCTCGTCCGGCGTCACCAGGATGGGGCCGAGCGGGCAGAACGTGTCGAACGACTTCGACCACACCCACTGCCCGGTCGTGAACTGGTGGTCGCGGGCGCTGACGTCGTGCGCGCAGGTGAAGCCCTCGACGACGTCGAGGGCTTCGTCGGCGGGGATGTCGCGGGCGCGGCGACCGATCACGATGGCGAGCTCGCCCTCGTAGTCCGGCTGCGTGACGTGGGGAGGGATCAGGATGTCGGCGCCGTGGCCGACGACCGATCCCGTCGACTTCACGAACACGACCGGCTCGCTCGGGAGCGGCGTCCCCGTCTCGGCGGCGTGGTCGCGGTAGTTGAGCCCGATGGCCCAGACCATGCCCAGCCGCTCGACGGGCGGATCGAGGTTCAGGTTCGCCGCCAACGAGGCGGTGTCGCCGGCGTCGACGACCTGACGCTCACCCTCGTTCCACACCCAGCGCACAGGTGGTGATCCTAAATCCCCTCTCGTCGGCCCGGCCGCGGCTGTCATGCTCGACGCGGCGGACGGCGGCTTTGCCGACCGTCGCCGCAAAGCCGGAGCTTGCGACGGCGAAAAAGGAGGACAGTGCCTTCCCCCGACGGCGACGTGCTGCGCGCTCGCGGGCTCGTCAAGCAGTACAAGCGGATCCGTGCCGTCGACGGCATCGACCTGACGGTCGGCGCCGGAGAGCGCGTCGCGCTCCTCGGGCCCAACGGCGCCGGGAAGACCACCACGCTCCTCATGCTGCTCGGCGTCGTCACGCCCGACTCGGGCTGGGTCGAGGTCGCCGGCCACCGCCTACCGCGTCACCGCAGCGCGGCGGCCGGACACGTGGGGTTCGCCGCCGGCTACCTCCCGCTCCCGGAGCGGCTGCGGGTGCGCGAGTTCCTGTGCCTGTTCGGGCAGCTCTACGGCCTCCGCGACCCGACCCCGCAGGTGGACGCGGGCCTGGAGCGCTTCGGCATCACCCACCTGGGTGACGCCATGGGCAACGAGCTGTCGTCCGGTCAGCGGACCCTGGTCGGGATCGTGAAGGCGGGGCTGCACTCACCCGCGCTGCTGATCCTCGACGAGCCCACCGCATCCCTGGACCCGGACGTAGCGCTCAAGGTCCGCACGGGACTGAACCGGCTCTGCGCCGAGGACGGCGCCGCGCTGCTGGTCACCAGCCACAACATGCTCGAGGTCGAGCGCCTGTGCGAACGCGTCGTGTTCATCTCCGAGGGACGGATCGTCGCCGACGGCCGCCCCGGGGACGTCGCGGCCCGCTTCGGGCGGGACGACCTCGAAGGCGTGTTCCTGCACCTGGCCGAGGAGGGCCAGGCGCGCACGCGCGACGAGCGAGAGAGGAGGGGAGCGTGAGCTGGTTGCGGGTCCGGGCCGTGGCCCGCCGGCACGCGTACGTGCTGCAGCGGGCGCCCCAGCGGTGGTTCGACGTCATCGTGTGGCCGGTCGTCGACGCGGTGATGTTCGGCGCGATCGGCGTCTACTTCGCGCGCCAGTCGGGCGTCGGGGCCAAGGGCGCCGGGTTCCTGCTCGCCGGGATCCTGCTGTTCCACGTCGTGTTCCAGGCCGAGATCAGCCTGGCGACCGGTTTCATGGAGGAGACCTGGTCCCGCAACCTGTTGAACATGCTCGTCACGCCGCTGCGAGAGGGCGAGTACGTCGCGGGCGTGGTGCTGTTCGGTCTGGCCAAGCTGGCGATGGGCGTGAGCGTCGTCGCGGTGGTCGCTTTCGCACTGTTCGCGTTCAACATCACCGACATCGGCTACGCGCTCGTGCCGCTCGTCGCGTTGCTGCTCGTCGTCGGCTGGTCGGTGGGAATGATCGTGATCGGCCTGATCCTGCGCGTCGGGCAGGGGGCCGAGATCCTGGCCTGGGGACTGCTGGCGATGCTCATGCCGCTGTCGGGCATCTTCTATCCGGTCAGCGCGCTCCCCGGGATCCTGCAGCCGATCGGGCGCGTCCTGCCGACTACCCACATCTTCGTCGCTGCCCGCGCTGTCCTCGCCGGCCACGCGCTTCCCTGGGGCGAGGTCTGGATCGCGGCGGCCGGCGCAGCGGTGCTGGCGGTCGGCGCGGTGTGGTTCGTGGTGCGGATGCTGGCGGTGTTCCGCGCCCGCGGCTACATCAGCCGGCACGTCTGACACGCTGCGCCGAGTCAGAGCGCGGCCAGCGCGAGGCCTGCACCCGCCGCAAGCAGACCGATGGCTGTGCTTGTCGCGACATTGAGCATCGCCTCGTAACGCGATCCCTCCTCGACGAGCTGGAGCGTCTCGTACGTGAACGTCGAGAAGGTCGTGTACGCACCAATGAACCCCGCGCCGATCACGGCCTTCGGCGTGCCTCCGAGGCCGTGGTCGAGCGCGAGGCCGCTCAGGAAGCCGAGGGCGAGCGAGCCGGTCATGTTCACGACCCACGTTCCCCACGGGAACGCGCCCTCGACGCGATCCTGGACCAGGCCGTCGACGACGTACCGCGCCGTCGCGCCGAGGGTTCCGGCGAGCGCGACCGCGAGCAGCGTCACTGCTCGTTTGGACGGCCGACGTACTTGACGATCTCCACGCTCTCACGCACGACCAACCCCTCGCTGATGAGGTCGTCGAGCGTCGGGAGGAAGGCGTCGATCCGCTCGGTGCGGTCCACGATGATCACGATGACGGGCAGGTCCTCGCTCAGGCGCAGGATGCGCGCGGTGTGGATGCGGCTCGATGCCCCGAAGCCCTCGAAGCCGCGCACGACGGTCGCGCCCGCCAGTCCGGCGTCGTGAGCCCGTTCGACGATTTCCGTGTACAGCGGCTTGTGGCCGTGCTGGTCGCTCTCGCCGAGGAAGATCGTGAGCCGCTCGCCCGGTCCTTCCAGCTTCATCGTGCGCTCCTCCGTAGTGCCGGCCACGACCGGCCGGCGACGATCCCGACGTACACCGCGGCGCACCCGGCAGCGAGGCTGGCTACCACGTAGACCACGCCGACCGCGACATACCCATCTCGGAACAGGAGATCAGTCTCAACGACGAACGTCGAGAACGTCGTGTAGGCGCCCAGCACACCGATCGCGAGCAACGGGCGCGCGTACCGCGTCGGGGGCCAGCGCTCGAGGACGAACGTCAGCAGCAGCCCGAGCAGCAACGAGCCGGAAACGTTGATGAAGAACGTGACCCACGGGAACGACCCCGCCGGCGTCGGGAATCGCGTCGCCAGCTCGTAGCGTGCTGCAGCGCCCAACGCGCCCCCGGCGGCGACAGCCACGAGGATCCTCGGCTGCAGGCGCCTTCGGGTCGTCGGCACGGCTCCACATCCATCGCGCAGGTAGGAGCCATCAGCCGAAGCGGCGGTTCAGGCGAGCCCCATCGCCGGCCGGGAGCCTATCGACGGGCCGGGTGCGTGCTTCTATCCGCGCAGCGCGGGGATGGACGACCGGTTGGCCTGATCGAGTGCCTCGTCGACGAGGCTCGAGACCATCTGCCCCATGTGCTCGAACCCCTCGCCGAGCGTCTTGCCCATGCGGTACCGGGCGGCGATGCCCTCGACGATGATCGCGAGCTTGTAGAACGCGAAGACGACGTAGAAGTCGAGGTTGTCGACGGGCCGCCCCGTCTCCTTCGCGTACATCTCGACGATCTCGTCGCGGCTCGCGAAACCGGCTTGCTCCTCGATTGCTTGGCCGGTCGCGATGATCTGGGCGTCGGCCTGGCCCCAGTAGAGGAGGAACAGGCCGACGTCGGCGAGCGGGTCGCCGAGGGTCGACATCTCCCAGTCGAGCACAGCCACGATCCGGCCCGGGTCGTGGTCGGCGAGCATCGTGTTGTCGAGCCGGTAGTCGCCGTGCACGATCGTTGGCGGCCCCGACTCGGGCAACGCGTTGCGGAGCCGTCGCCCCAGCTCGTCGATCTCGGGAAGCTCGGCGGCCTTCGAGCGCTCCCACTGCTCGCCCCATCGCCGCACCTGGCGTTCCATGAACCCGTCGGGGTGGCCGAAGTCACCGAGCCCGACCGCGTCGTAGTCCACCCCGTGGATGCGTGCGAGCACGTCGACGAGCTGCCGGGAGCATGCCGCGGCTTGCTCCTTGGTGAGCGTGACCATCTCGTCGCCCGTGCGCAGAATGCGACCCTGGACGCGCTCCATCACGTAGAAGGGCGCGCCGTTCACGGCGACGTCCTCGCAGAGCGCGAACGTCTTCGGCACAGGGACGTCGGTGTCCGCAAGTGCCGTGAGCACGCGGTACTCGCGGCGCATGTCGTGCGCGGTCGGCAGCACGTGGGCGAGGGGCGGTCGGCGCAGGACCCAGTCGCGCTTGCCGTCACTGATGCAGTACGTGAGGTTCGACCGGCCGCCGGCGATGAGCTCGGCCGAGAGCGGGCGACCGTCGGCGCCTTCCACGTGGTCGGCGAAGAAGGTGCGCAAGGACCCGAGATCGACGCCTTCCGGACCCCCCGTGGTCACGTCGGCAGCCTAGGCGGCTGCTTCGCGCCGGGTTCTACGCGACGCGCGGGGCGCGGGGTTGCACGGGTCGGCCGGTGCCCTTCGGGTACCGGGCGACACGGCCGACGGGCATGTCGACTCGGAATCCTGCGGCGGCGCGTTCCTCCTCGGACTCGCCGCCCCAGAAGCCGTACTCGCGGTGCTCGCGCGCCCACTCCCTGCAATTCCGAACGACGGGGCACGCAGAGCAGATCGTGCGTGCCTGGGACTCGCGGACGACGCGGGCTTCGGGGCGCTCACCGGCGGGAGCGAAGAACAGTTCGCTGCGACCGTCGCACGCCGCGTCAGTGGTCCAGGCGAGAGGCCCACTGAAGATCAGATTGGAGATCGTCTCCACGGCCGCCAAGGCCGACCTCCGCCGCTCTTCTGAAAGAAAGGAGGACTCCGGGAGCCGGTGGGGGGCTACCGACCCCCGAGTCGTCCTTTCGCCATCCTGACCGTTCGCCTCGAATCTGTCCAACAGTTAGGATTGATGGCATCAATCACTGATACAGATGGGATTTCGGGATGGAGCTCCGGCACCTCGACACACTGCTGGCCATCGCCGACGAGGGCTCGTTCACGGCCGCCGCCGACGTGCTCTCGACGGTGCAATCCAACGTCTCCGAGCAGGTCCGCCAGCTCGAGCGCGAGCTCGGGGCCGAGCTTCTCGTCCGGGGCCGCCGCGGGGCGACCCCGACCGAGTGCGGTGAGGTGGTTCTCGAGCGGGCCCGGCGGGTGCGCCGTGAGCTCGAGGCGATGCAGGCGGACCTCTCGATGCTGCAGGGGCTGCGCACCGGGCACGCCAGCCTCGGCATCGTCGGGACCGCGAGCCGCTGGATGATCCCGGCCCTCGTCGCCGACCTGCGGGGCGAAGCTCCGGGTGTGCAGCTCCGGATCAACGAGGGCGCGTCCGAGCGGCTCGCGACCGAGGTGCTCGCAGGCGAGCTCGCGCAGGCGGTGGTCACCGAGCCCATGACCTCGCCCCGCCTCGACGTCGAGCATCTTCTCGACGAGACCCTCGTGGGGCTGGCGCCCGCCGACGCGCCCGACCTGGGCCCGGAGCCCGTGCCGCTGGCGCGACTGGCCGAGCTGCCGATGATCCTCCCGCCCATCGGCAACCCCCTCCGGCGCGAGGTCGACGACGCGGCGGCCGAAGTCGGCATCAACCTCCCGGTGCCGGTCGAGGTCGAGGGCATCCGTCTGATCGCCGACATGGTTGCCGCCGGGGGTGGCGCGTCGGTGCTGCCCGAGACGGCCATCCCACCCGAGCTCACCCACGTGCGGCGTCTCGCGCTGCGCGGTGTGCCGCCGCGGCGGCTCGGGCTGATCAACGCCCGCGAGTCGTACCTTTCGCTGGCAGACCGGGCCGTGCGCGACGGCGTGCGCCGGCTGGTGACGCGCCATCGAAACGAGAGCCCGCCGTCCGCCGTCGCGGTTCGCGCGGCGAGCTAGCTTCGGCGCCAGAAGGAGCACGATGGCCGATCAGCCGCCGAAGCGCCCGCCGAGTCGGGAGCACCAGACGCGCCTCATCGTGGCGGCCGTGCTCGCGCTTCTGGTCCTGGTCTTCGCGATCCAGAACACGACCGAGGTGCGCGTGTCGTTCCTCTTCTTCCATTGGGACGCGCGCGTCATCTACGTGATCATCCTCTCTGCGGCCCTCGGAGCGATCGCTGGCTGGCTGTTCCAACGTCGACGCCAGCGCGACCGGCGCGGACAGCGCGACGAGCGCGACTAGCGCGGTTCGAGGAGGAGTCGGGTCCCGGCGACGATCCGCTCGCCGAGGGGCCCGTCGCCGATCACGTCGGCCTCGAGCCGGTCGACACCCGGCGCCCGGCCCGGCCGGTGCTCGAGCTTCACGCGCCCTGCTCCCGGCCACGCCAGCTCGACCCAGCCTTCTCCCCCCGCGACCTCGTTCCCCTGGAGCAGTCCGGCGAAGAACCCGAGCGTCGCCGTGAGCGACGGTGTGCCGATCACGACGCGGCGCAGGAACCCGGCCCGGTCACCCGGCGGCGGCGGATCGGGCCACCAGCGTGGATGGCCGTCGGCGCCTTCCTTCTGCACGCGGGCGATCTGCTCGGCGAGCGTGCCCCAGTCGCCGTGCGCCTCGGCGAGCTGGACGACGGTCCCGTGCGCTTCACGTGGATGGAGAAACGCTTCTTTCCAGTTCGGGTCGGACACGTCCACATTGACGGGCTGGTAGCCGGCGCCCCGGACTCGCGCCAACGTCGCGCGGAGGTCGTCGACCTTGAACGTGAGGTGGTGTGGGCCGGCGCCGTGGCGCGTGAGAAAGCGCTCGAGGAAGTCGTTGCGCTCGACCGCCCACGGCTCGAGCAGCTCGATGTTCATGCCTCCGGCCGCGTCGCCCAGACGCAGCTGCATCGGCCGGAAGCC
>JBKPDN010000096.1:0-3021 GCA_046727875.1 Actinomycetota bacterium
CGTGAGCTCGGCATCGACGGCGGCAAGCCGATGTGCATCCGCCTGCTCCTCCACTGCTACACCGATCGACCGCGCGATGAGCTCCACCACGTGTACCTCGATGGTGCCCGAACGCTCCGTGACGATCTTCCGGAGTAGTCCGGTGCCGCGCGGGGGTTGAGACTGTGAGGCGCGTCGCGGTGATCGGAACCGGCCTGATCGGTGGGTCCGTCGGTCTGGCGTTGCGCCGCGCCGGCGTCGAGGTTCGCGGGTATGACCGTGATGCAGCTCGCGCCGCGCAGGCGAAGGAGCGGGGCGCGGTCGATGAGATTGCGTTCAGCGTGCGCGAGGCGGTGGCGGGCGTGGACGCAGCGATCGTGGCCGTCCCGGTGGGCGACGTCGCAACGCTCGTCGTGGAGGGTCTGGATGCCGGTGTGCCCGTGGCGACCGACGCGGGGTCGGTGAAGGCTCCGATCGTCGCCGCGATCGGCGAGGCGCGTCCCGAGCTCGCGCCGCGATTCGTCGGCGGGCACCCGATGGCGGGCTCGGAGCAGGACGGGATCGACGGCGCGGACGCCGATCTGTTCGCGGGCGCCACGTGGGTGCTCACGCCCACCGAGTACACCGAGATCGGCGCGTTCACCACGCTGCGGTCGCTGTTCGCCGACATCGGGGCCGAGGTCGTGGCGATGACGCCCGAGCACCATGATGCACTCGTCGCCGTGGTCAGCCACGTCCCCCAGCTCGCCGCGACGACGCTGATGGATGTCGCGGCGACGAGCGGCGAGGAGCACTCGACGCTGCTCCGGTTGGCCGCGGGCGGCTTCCGCGACATGACGCGGATCGCGGCCGGGCATCCCGGCATCTGGCCGGACATCTGTGTGGCGAACCGCGAAGCGATCGTCAAAGTGCTCGACGACTACTTGGATGCCCTGGTGCGGGTACGCGGGCTCGTGGACGGAGGTGACCGAACCGCGCTCCTCGACGTGCTCGAACGGGCGAGAGCGGCGCGGCGCAACCTACCGGTCGGCGCGCCGGCGGGGGAGGAGCTCGTCGAGGTTCGTGTGCCCGTTCCCGACCGGCCCGGCGTCCTGTCCGAGGTGACGACGCTCGCCGGTGCCCTCGGCATCAACATCGCCGATCTCGAGATTGCGCACTCGATGGAAGGCACTCGCGGCGTGCTCGTGCTCGTGATCCCAGCCCGGCACGCCGTCGCGTTCGAGACCGCGCTCGTCGAGCGCGGGTACCACGCCTCCCGGACGGCTCTGTCGTGAGCGCCGAGGTCACGATATCCGGCCCGCAGCCGCTGCGAGGCACACTGCGCGTGCCAGGCGACAAGGGCATCTCGCACCGGGCGCTGCTGGCGGCGGCGTTGGCGCCGGGACGCAGCACGATCCGTGGATTGGCAGACGGCGACGACGTGCAACGCACGCGTCGCGCGCTCGAGCGCCTCGGGGTGCGAATCAAGGAGTCCGAGCGGTCGACGGTGACCGTGCAGGGTGGCGGCGCCGACGCGCTCCGGGAGCCCGACACCGTGATCGATTGCGGCAACTCCGGGACGACCATGCGCGTGCTGGCCGGATTGCTCGCAGGACGCCCGTTTCTCTCGGTCCTCACCGGAGACGCGTCGCTGCTGACGCGGCCCATGGGACGCGTTGCCCGCCCGTTGCGCGCGCTCGGGGCGCGCGTCGACGGGCGGGCGGACGGCGAGCTCGCCCCGCTCGTGATCCGGGGTGGCGACCTCATCGGCCGGCGGTGCGAGCTCGACGTGGTCAGCGCGCAGGTCAAGACGGCGGTCGTGCTCGCAGGCCTCCAGGCCGAGGGCACCACGGAGGTCGTCGAGCCTGCGCCGAGTCGGGATCACACGGAGCGGATGCTGGCCGCGCTGGGCGCGCCCGTGGCGCACGTCGACGTTCGTACCGTTCGCGTCGCGCGAGGCGCTCCGGAGCCGTTCGAGCTCGATGTCCCGGGCGATCCGTCGTCGGCCGCGCTGTTCGCCGTCGCCGCGTGCATCACGCCCGGCTCGGCGATCGTGATCGAAGATCTGTGCCTGAACCCCCTGCGGTTGGGCTTCGTCGACGTGCTCCGGCGCATGGGCGCGCGAATCGAGACCGAGCCGACGGGGGAGCGGCTCGGTGAGCCCGTCGGGCGCCTCACGGTGGAGGCGTCTCCGCTGAGCGCGACCGCGATCGTCCCCGACGAAGGGATGATCGACGAGATCCCGGTGCTGGCGGTAGCGGCCGCGTTCGCCCACGGCGTCACCGAGATCCGCGACATCGCCGAGCTGCGCGTGAAGGAGAGCGACCGCGTCAACACCATCCAGCAGGAGCTCACGCAGATGGGCGTCGGTGTCGAGACGCAGTCCGACGCGCTGTCGATCCGGGGCGGGCAGCCGCGGCCCGCCATGTTCAAGAGCCACGGCGACCACCGGATCGCGCTGGCGGCCGCCGTCGCCGCAAACGCGATGGAGGGCGAGTCGACGGTCCGCGGCTGGCAGTCTGTCGCGGTGTCGTACCCGCGTTTCGCCGACGATCTTGCCGCGCTCGTCGGCGAGGCCAGCTCGTGATCCGCGTCGTCGCCATTGACGGGCCCGCGGGATCGGGGAAGTCGACCGTCGCGCGCGGCGTCGCCGACGCCCTCGGGCTGGAGGTGCTCGACACCGGAGCGATGTACCGGGCGGTGACGCTGCTCGCCATGGAGCGCGGGCTCGATCTCGAGGACAGCGAAGCCATTGCGCGCGCCGCCGAGCAGGCCACGATGGAGGTCGGTTCGCCTCCCGGGAGCGTTCGGCTCGACGGGCGCGACGTCAGCAAGGAGATCCGCGGCCCGGCCGTGTCGGCCGGGGTGTCGGCGGTGTCGGCGCACGCACCGGTGCGCGCCCTGCTGCGGGCGCGCCAGCGCGAATGGGCGAACGAACGCGGGGGAGGCGTTGTCGAGGGCCGCGACATCGGGACGGTCGTGTTCACGGACGCCCCGGTCAAGGTGTTCTTGACCGCCTCGGACGACGAGCGGGCGCGCCGGCGCCGTCTCGACGAGGAAGCC
>JBKPDN010000097.1:0-3378 GCA_046727875.1 Actinomycetota bacterium
CACTTCATTGCGTCTCCTTGCACGATGCGCGCCGTGTGACAGAACGGTGTTGATCTACGTTACCTACGTGCGGCGACGTCCTTGGCGGCCGGCGCTGTTGGCGATCGTCGCAGCCCTGCTGAGCCCGGCCCTGATCGTGACTTCGGCTGGCAGCGGCACGTCGCAACTTCCTTTGACGCGCGTGCAAGACGTTCGGCTGCCCGGGCGGTCGAGTCGCTTCGACTACCAGAGCATCGATGCGCCGGGCCGGCGCCTCTACGTCGCGCACCTCGGCGACTCCGCCCTCGACGTCATCGACCTCGACGCCCTCACTGTGGCGACGACCGTCCCCGACATCGCCGACGTCCACGGCGTCCTTGCCGTACCGGAAATCGGGCGGGTGTTCGCGTCCGCGACCGGAACGAACGAACTCGTCACCCTCGACGCATCGACCGACCAGGTGATCGCCCGCACACCCACCGGCAAGTTTCCCGACGGCATCGCCTACGACTCACGCGACGATCTCGTGCTGGTGTCGAACAAGAACGACGGCAGCGAAACCGTCTTCGAAGGACGCTCCGGTCGCGCCGTCCGCACCGTGAAACTCGGCCACGAGGTTGGAAACGTCGCCTACGACCCCACCAGCGGACTCGCCTATGTCGCCGTTCGCCCACCGGACGCACTCGTCGTCATCGACCCCACCACTGGCAGGACAACGAGCCGAATCCGACTGAAGAGCTGTCGCGGGGCCCACGGCGTCTACGTGCAAGAGCAAACCCAGCAGGCATTCGTAGCCTGCGAACGGAACGCCACCGTTGTCACCGTCGATGTGGCGCAACGCATGCAGATAGCGGTTGACTCCGTCGGCAAGAACCCGGACGTCCTCGCGTACGACTCTGACCTCGGACGTCTCTACGTCGCCGCCGAGAGCGGCGTCGTCGCGGTGTTCTCAACGAGCTCGACGCGCCTCCGCAAGATCGGTCAAGCCCGCCTCGCAGACACGGCACACTCGGTCGCCGTCGATACCACCACCCACCTCGTGTACTTCCCGCTCGAACGAGATCCCAAAAAGCCGGGAATCAGAGTCATGAAGCCGGAGGACCCCCGGCAATGAGCGACCGTCAGGCAGCCTGCGCGAGGCGGCTCTTGGCGTCGCGGATCTCGGGGGCCTCGATCGGCAGCACGTTGAGGAACCGCGTGAGCCCGAAGATGGCCGCCCGCACCGATGGCGTCGCCGGCTCGAACCACGCCAGCCCGTACATGCGACGCGCGAAGCGGGGCAGGCTCGCGACCGCGGCGCTGGCCGGAAGCACCCACAGCGGACGCAGCGGGAACGGCATCGGCGGGGCGAGGATCAACCGCATGCTCTCACGAGCTCCCGGTGTCAGCTGCAGCCCCTCGACGCCGTGGAGGTAGTCGCGAAGCTCGCCGAGGGACCGCGGCGCCATCGCCGCCGGCAGTCCGAGGAGCTCGGCCACGCTCACCATCTCGTCGACGTAGCGGTCGGCGTCGGCGTCGGAGAGACGGCCGGCGTAGCTGCGGTAGGCGAACACCGCCGAGTGCACCTCGACGGCGTGGATCCAGAGCAGCAGGTCGGGATCGTGCGCCGAGTACTCACGACCGGACACGGGGTCGACCCCGTGCACGTGGTCGTGGATGCGGCGCACCGCCGCGCACGCCGACTCCGCTCGGGGGGTATCGCCGTAGGTCGTGTCGAGCACGAAGCGGACCGTGCGGTTCAGGCGGCCCCAAGGGTCGACCTTGTAGTCGCTGTGCTGGACGACGCCCGCCATCGCCCGCGGCTCCAGCGCCTGGACGAGCAACGCGCGCATCGCGCCGACGAGCATCGACGGATCGGCGTGCAGCCGCCACGCCATGCTGTCTGGACCGAACAGCCCCTCGTCCATCAGTCGCGCGCAGTCTCCTCGATCGTCACCGACTCCATCACGTCGCCGACCTGCGTTTCCTGGGCGACGTCGATGCCGTCGACCACGTAGCCGAAGAGGTTGTAGCTCTTCGCGAGCTTGCTCGTGCAGTCGTCGATGCAGACGAAGAACTGCGAGCCGTTGGAGTCCGGTCCCGCGTTCGCCATCGCCACCGCGCCGAGCGTGTACTCGCCGCGCACGGGCTCGTCCTCGAACCGGTAGCCGGGGCCGCCCCGACCCGACCCCTCGGGATCGCCGCCCTGGATCACGAACTCGGGCACGACCCGGTGGAACGTGAGCCCGTCGTAGTAACCCTGGCGGGCGAGGGCCACGAAGTTGTTGACGCTCTTGGGCGCCATCTGCGGGTCGAGCTCCATGACGACGGCGCCGCGGTTGGTGTGGATCGTCACCCGGTAGATCGCGTCGTTGTCGATCTCGTGCGCAGGGGGCTCGGCCAACGAAGCTCCTCGTCCAGGTTGCTCAGGGTGCGGTCGTCGGAGGAACGCTACCCGAGCCCGCGGGCTGCTCCACGGCCATGGCGAGCGCGTTGCGGGCTTGCGTCGCGAACTGGCCGTCGGGCGCGAGCACGAGATACCGCTGGAACTCGCCGATGGCGCCATCCACCTCGTTGTACCCGTCGAGCAGGAGGATGGCGCGGTAGTAGTGCGCGTCGGCGCGGTTGGGATCGGCCTGCACCGCCCGGTCGAGGAGGTCGCGGGCGCCGGCGACGAGCTGGCGCTGCGCGTCGGGGCTGGGGACCTGGCCGGCGACGATGAAGCGGAGCCGGCCCGCGTTCGCGAGGGCGTCGGCGTTGTCGGGCGCGACCTTGACCGCGGCGTCGTACTCCTTGAGCGAGCTCGCGGGGTTGCCGGACTCCTCGAGGAACCGGGCCAGCGCCAGATGGGCCTGCACGTCGCCGGGCTTGTCGCGCACCGCCTGCTCGAGGCGCGATTGCCGTTCGCCCCGAGCGGGCGCAGACGACGGCTGGTTGCCGCTCGACGTCTGGCCCGGCAGGCGGGCGCCGAGCGCCGCCGCCAGCGTGACCGCCGCCAGCACCGCGAACGCGACGATCCCGGCGACGACGAGGCCCCGACGCCGCCACGGCACGGCCGGCGGGACGGGGCGGGCATCGACGCCGTCGCGCAGAGCGCGGATGGCGGCGGCGGCGCGTGCGGTGTAGTCGTCGTGCAGCTCGGTGTACGACACGTCGTCGATATTCCCGGCCGCGCGCTCGGTCTCGAGGTCGTCGAGCGACTTCAGGAGGAAATCGCGTTCGCGCTCGAGCTCGTCGCGCGCTTCGGGATCGATCGTCGTGCTCATGGCCGGGCTCGCCGCACCAGCTCGCGGTCGGCTTCGGTCGCGTGGAGGTGCGGCTCGCGCCGCCAACGCCGCAGCGCGAGCACGAGGCCGCCCGCGCCGAGCACCAACGCCGCCGCCGGGAGCCCCCAGACGATGATCCCCAGCCCCCCGCTCT
>JBKPDN010000098.1:0-3149 GCA_046727875.1 Actinomycetota bacterium
CCGCAGCGTCACGGTGACCAACCCGGACGCCGGCACACGCACCGTCACCGGCGCCTTCACCGTCAATGCCGGGCCCAATCCGACCTCGGTCACGCCCAACTCGGGTCCGCAAGGAGCCGGTCCCGGAAACGCCACCCTCGCGGGGACCGGGTTCGTGAACGGCGCCACGGTGTCCTTCTCGGGCACCGGGTTCACCGTCAACTCCGTCACCTTCGTGAGCAGCACCCAGCTCACCGTCAACGGCACCATCGCCCAAAACGCTCCCACCGGCGCCCGCGACGTGACCGTGACCAACCCCGACGGCGGCACGCGTACCTGCGTCGGCTGCTTCACCGTCACCGCCGGGCCCAAGCCGACCTCGGTCAGTCCCAGCTCGCGGGCTCGAAACACGACGGGGAACGTGACGATCACCGGCTCCAACTTCCTGAGCGGGGCGAGCGTGTCGTTCTCGGGGACCGGCATCACCGTCAACTCCGTCACCTTCAACAGCAGCACACAGCTGACCGCCAACATCACGATCAGCATCTCTGCCGCCACCGGCGCCCGCGACGTGATCGTCCTCAACCCCGATGGCGGTCGGGGCACCTGTACCGGCTGCTTCACCGTCACGTGAGCCGACGGTGACATCTGTGATTCCCTCGTCGATAAGAACGGCAGCACGTCGGCGGCCAACCCTGACGGCGGTGTGGGCTCGTGCGTCGGCTGCTTCCAGGTGACATAGAGGAGACAGGAGGGAAATGGCACAGCTCGCGTACGGCGCTGCGAACATCCTGATCGTCGAGGACAACCCCGCAGATGTGCGGTTCACGCGCCAAGCCCTCGAGGAATCAGGGCGCGCGAGCCGGCTCGTCGTGGTGCCGGACGGCGTCGAGGCGATGCGCTATCTGCGCCGCGACGGCGAGTACCTCGACGCAACTCGCCCCCACCTCGTGCTGCTCGATCTGCACCTCCCGAACAAGAGCGGGCACGAGGTGCTGGCCGAGGCCAAGGCCGATCCCCAGCTGTGCTCCATACCGATGGTCGTGCTCACAACCTCGACCTCGGAGGAGGATCTCGCCGAGGCGTACCGGTTGCATGCGAATTGCTACATCACCAAGCCCTTCGACCTCGATGGCTACATCGCCGTGATCCGGGCCATCGAGCACTTCTGGATGGAGCTCGCCGAGTTGCCGGCCTCGTGATCGCGAGTAGCCGTCAGGAGTAACGCAGCTGCTCGTCCCAGTCGGCCGGTCGGCCCTCGGGGGTGAGGTCGAAGAGGTTCCAGAGCGGCTCGAGGGTGCCGACGTGGCGGGGATCCTGTCCCGGTTCCACCGGGGCGTAGAAGAGCTCCGAGCCCCAGAAGTGCCGGATGACGTCGCCGTCGCGGTGGAACACGTTCAGCATCGGCCTCTGGTCTCCCTCCGGCGTCTCGGCGAGGTAGTCGCGGTTGTACGTGTTGCCGGCCGACGAGACGAGCCGGAGCCGCCGCCAGCCTCGCTCCTCCGCGAAGGCGACGACGCGCTCGACCGGGGCCTTGGCGACGACGGCGAAGTTCATGTGCTGGGTGACGTGCTCGGCGGCGCCGTCGAGTTGATCGAGGAGCGCCGCGCACGACGGACACGGGCCCTCGGCGAGCGGGAGGCGCGCGGTCTGGCCGCCCTCTGGTCCCGGCCGGTCGTCGCCCGGATCGCGCGGAAACATCATGCTGTAGATCGCGAGCGAGTCGCGTCCCGGCGCGAACAGCTCGGACAGCCGAACGTCCGTTGGGGCGCCGTCAGGTCCGATCCCTCGGAAGACATAGTCCTCGGGGACGGTCCCGCCGGGCGGGAGGTCGCGCCGCGCTTCGGCCACCGCCTCCATCTCCCGGCGCAGCTGGATCTCTTGCTCGAGCAGCTTGTCGCGCGCCGTCCGGTACACCGGCGATTCCCCTGGGTAGGTGGTCATGCTGTGTACGACCCCCTCAATGACCGGAACTCATCGCGGCCGGCGCCTGCTCGCCTAGGTTTTCGGCGGCATCACCAGGACGGTGCCCTGGGCCAGGCACACGGTTCGCCCGTCGTTCGTGACCTCGATCTGGACGACGGCCGTGCGCTTGGTGAGCGAGACGATCTGTGCCGCCGCCGACAGCGTTCCCGTCGTGACCGGGGCGAGGTAGTTGAGCTTGAACTCGGTCGTCGCCGCCCACGCGCCCCGGGGGATGACGGGATAGCAGACCGTGCCGAGGACGTGGTCGCACAGCGCAGCCAGCACCCCGCCGTGCAGGTTCCCGAACGGGTTGAGCAACTCGTCGCGCACGGCCACGTCGGCGCGCATGCCGCCCGGCCAGGTTTCCGCGATCCGGATGCCCAGGAATCCCGGCAGGCCCTGGGGCTTCTCGTGTGCCTCCGCGAGCCCGTCGGCGACGCGTTGGTCGTAGGACTCGAACGCCGGTCTCATGCCCTTGTCGACCACGGCGACCGACCCTAGAGCAGCGCCGGCGCGAGCTCTCGCCAGTCGGCGATCGGGACCTCCGTGCGTTGGGGCCTGAGGACCTGCACGGCGACGTGGTCGGCGCCGGCGTCGAGGTGCTGCTGGACGCGGGCGCGGATGGCATCGGCGTCACCCCACGCAACAAGTGTGTCGACGAGGCGGTCGCTCCCGCCGTCGGCGATGTCATCGTCCGTGATACCGAACCGGCGCAGGTTGTTCATGTAGTTCGGGAGGTCGAGATAGATCGCCATGTGCGCGCGCCCGATGCGTCGCGCCTCGGTGGGATCGGTTTCGAGCACGACAGCCTGCTCGGGCGCCAGCAGCTTCTCCGAGCCGAGGATCTCGCGAGCGCGGGCGGTGTGCTCGGGCGGCACGTTGTACGGGTGGGCGCCGTCGGTGCGCTCGGCCGCCAGCGCGAGCATCTTGGGGCCCAAGGCGGCGAGCACGCGTCGCGGCGGCTCCGCGGGCTCGGCGGCGACGTACATCGCCGTGTCCATCCGGTCGAGGTACTCGCGCATCGCCGTCAGCGGGGGTCCGTACGTCTGGCCGCGCAGGCCTTCGACAATCGGTTGGTGACTCACACCCAATCCGAGGACGAAGCGGCCCGGGAACGCGTCGCTCACGGTCTTCCAGCCCCCGGTCATCGTCATCGCGTCGCGTCCGTAGATCTGGGCGATGCCGGTCGCCGCCGTGATGCGCCG